>NZ_LZIX01000284.1:0-31706 GCF_001666955.1 Mycobacterium sp. E735
GTTGAGCGCTCGGGGGTAAGCCGGGCCGGACTGGTAGGCCTCGGCGGCGGGTTGCGCGGGTTGCGCGCTGCTCGCTTCGGATGCCCGCGCCGCGTCGGCGAGCGGGCGTTCGAGTTCCCGGATCCGATCCTCCGGGTCGTCGTTTGCTGCCATGGGTTGAATATGCCATTCGCCCGGGCGATTTCGGCCGGTTCGGTAGTTTCTTGCATCGTGCCCGAGTTGCCGAACCGTCAGGTCCTCCTTCGCCGCCGCCCCACCGGCCTCGTTCAGCCGGGTGACACCGAGCTGGTCACCACGCCGGCGCCCGAGCCCGCGGAGGGCGAGGCGCTGCTGCGCACCACCTACGTCGGGATCGACGCCGCCGCCCGCACGTGGCTCGACGACCAGCCCAGCTACCTTCCGCCGGTGCAGATCGGCGAGGTGATCCGCGCCGCCGGGATCGGCGAGGTGGTCGCCTCGCGCTGCGACGCCTACGCCGTCGGTGACGTCGTCACCACCCTGACCGGCTTCTCCGACTACGCGATCATCCGCGACGACCTGTTCAGCACGCCCATCCCCGGTGAGGACGACCAGCTGGCGATCATGTCGGTGTACGGACCGACCGGCGCCACCGCGTATTTCGGGATGACCGACATCGGCCGGCCGAGGCCGGGCGAGACGGTCGTGGTCTCGGCGGCCGCCGGGGCCACCGGGTCGGTGGCCGGGCAGATCGCCAAGATCGCCGGCGCCCGGGTGGTCGGGATCGCCGGCGGACCCGAGAAATGCCGGGCCGTGGTCGAGGATTTCGGGTTCGACGCGTGCATCGACTACAAGAACGACAACCTGGCGGCGGCGCTCAAACAGCACTGCCCGAAGCGCGTCGACGTCTACTTCGACAACGTCGGCGGCCCCATCCTCAACGCGGTGCTGGGCCGGTTGGCCCCCCACGCGCGGGTCGTCCTGTGCGGGGTCATCTCCAGCTACCTCACCGGCGAGCATCCCGGTCCGGCCAACTACGTCAACCTGCTGTCCAAGACCGCGTTGATGCAGGGATTCAACGCCCTCGACCAGTGGGGACGCTTCGACGAGGCGTTCGCGGCGCTGCGGCGGTGGGAGGCTGAGGGCCGGCTCAAGCACAGGGAGACCATCTTCGACGGCATCGAGTCGTGCGTCGACGCGCTCAACGGACTGTTCACCGGGGTCAACATCGGCAAGACGCTGGTCAAGCTGAGCGAACCGTCCTCCCGCTGACCTGACCCGCGGTGTCTTCAGCACGCGAAAAGTCGCCGCCACGGCCCGGGTGTGGCATGCGTGGCACCCCGGCGCGTGGTTTCATAACACCGTTTGCAAAAGTTGCCTAGGGGTGGCGGGCTTGGGTCGAAACACGGCTTTCACGATTGGTGGGTTGTAGATGGATCGTCGCAGCATGATGTTGATCTCGGGGCTCGGCATGCTGGGGGCTGCGATGCGGTTGCCGGGCGCCTGGGCCGCCCCCTCCGCGCCGCAGGCACCACCCTCGGCCGGCGGCGGGCCCTACATCTTCGCCGACGAGTTCGACGGCCCCGCGGGCTCCCCGCCCGACCCCGGCAAGTGGACGATCCAGACCTGGCAGGACGACGTGTTCCCGCCCGTGGAGGGCATCTACCGCAACGACCGCCAGAACGTGTTCGTCGACGGGCACTCCAATCTCGTCCTGTGCGCCACCCACGACCTGCTGAGCAACACCTATTACAGCGGCAAGCTGCGCGGCAACTTCCGCAGCATGATCAACCAGACCTGGGAGGCGCGGATCAAGCTGGACTGCCTGTACCCGGGCCTGTGGCCGTCGTTCTGGGGCGTCAACGAGGACCCGCTGCCCGACGGCGAGGTGGACATCTTCGAGTGGTACGGCAACGGCAACTGGGCGCCGGGCACCACCGTCCACGCGGCGTCCAATGGCAAGACGTGGGAAGGCAAGTCGATCCCCGGCCTGGTCGACAGCAACTGGCACACCTGGCGAATGCACTGGGGCGAGGAGGGATTCGAATTCGCGCGGGACGGCGCCGAATACTTCAAGGTCCCCAACAAGCCCATCCACGTCGCCGGTGGCGCCCCCGACGATTTCCGGTGGCCGTTCAACATTCCCGGCTACTGGATGACGCCGATGTTCACGCTCGCCGTGGGCGGTGTCGGCGCCGGCGATCCGGCGGCGGGCACCTTCCCGGCGTCGATGCTGGTCGACTACATCCGCATCTGGTGACTAGCGCTGCGCTTTGAACACCTGAACCAGGTTGAATTGCCAGCGCTCGACGAGCCGGAAGCCCAGGTCGTGCGGGACCGCGAAGGCGGGGGTCGCCCCGTAGACCGGTCCGGGCGGGATCGCCGGACCGGCCTCGTGCGCCGGCTGTGACGGGTCGGCCTGGGTGATGATCCACACGATCCCGCACTGGCTCAACGGCCTCGCGACGACCTCGGGAATCAGGTTGGTGTCGAAGACGTCGTTGCGGTCGGTCGCCCGCTGCCACAGCGTGAGGTCGACCAGCTTGCGGTAGGCATCCGGGCGGGCCGCCAGCAACGGGCGCATCGGGGCAGGCATGAACGTCACCGTGTCGTTCACCAGCAGGCAATCGCCCGGTGCCGCCCGGGCGCTGATCAGATCGGCCACCTGGCTGTAGTCCATCCCGTACTTGGCATACGGATTACGCTGCGCCCGAACGTAATTGGGGGCAGCGGCGATGGCGAACAGGGCGACGAGGGCCGCCGTCAACCACGGCCGGACGCTCACCGCGGCGGTGCAGACGCCCAGGATCAGCGCCATGCCCGGCGCCGTGAACGAAAGGTAGCGCGGGGTGTAGATCGGGTGCACCAGCGCCGAGTAGGCCACGATCGCCGCGGTCGGCAGCGCGAGCCAGGCCGCCGCGAGGGCCAGCAGCTGCCCGTCGGACCGCGCCAACGGCGCGGACCTGCTGAGCCACAACACGATAGCCGCCGCGATCACCAGCGCCGACAGCACGGCGAACGGGGGGCTGCGTTCGAAATACTGTTGCACCAGGACGTCTTCGAGCGTCCGGCGGCCGATCGGCGCGATCCAGCTGATTTGATGCGCCTGCCCCGCGACCGTCACCAAGAAGGGCGCCATGGCGCCGACCCCGAACGCCGCCGTGACGGCGAACCGCAGTAAAACCCCTCGCCCGCAACGGGATGCGACCAGCAGGACGACGTGCGCCGCGATCATCAGCGCGAGGTACACCTCCAGCGCGATCGACGCGGCCAGCGCTAGGCCGTAGGCCGCCCAGAGCCAACCGGTGTCGCGGCGCGCGGCGAGCACCAGCAGCACCGTCAGCCACACGGCGGCCATCATCGACAGCGCGTAGGGGCGGGCTTCGATGCCCGCCCACGTCGTGCGGGGCAGGACCGCGCAGAAGACGCCGGACGCCACCGCGACGGTGCGCGACGAAAACTGCCTGCCCAGCACCACAATTCCGGCGGCCGCGCCCCCGACGGCCAGGCCGCTCGGGGCGCGCGAGGAGAACTCGGTGGGCGGGAAGACCTGAAACCAGGCGTGCATCAGCAGGTAGTACAGGCCGTGCACGGCGTCGACGTTGCCGAGCATCCGCCACAGCTGGGCAAGCGAACGACTGTATGCGGCCGAGATGGTGGCGGCCTCGTCGTACCAGAACGACGGGCGGCCCGCGCCGCCCAGGCTCACCGCGACGGCGAGCAGCCCGACGAGCAGCGGGTCCAGCGCGGCCGACGGGCGGCGAAGCGGGTTCCGCACGCCGCTATGGTGCCAGAGCCCGATCGGGTTCCCGCCGCTGGTCGCCTACGCCCGCGTCAGTTGAGCAGCCACACGTGCCAGAAGCCGTCGGAGCCCTGGCGGCAGTCCCAATGGGTGTACAGGTGGTCGTTGTGCGTGATCTCGACGTTCGGGGCGTCCGCCTCGCAACCGGCCAGGCTCGAATAGTTGCCCTCGACCTCCACCTGGTCGGCACCGGCCACGCCCACCCCGGTGGTGAGCAACCCGGCCAAGGCCAATAGGCCAGCGGCACAAGCCATCTTCATCTGGGACCTCCCCTTGTTAGCTGAGCCGACTATATCCACCGGCCCGGCCGCGGGCTCGGAAACGGGAAACTCGGCGAACCGACCTCCCATTCGAACGTATGATCGATCGATGGGGCAGTTCGCGTCCATCGGGTACAACGGCCAGCCGGTCCGCAGCCCGTTCCGGGTGGTGCGGCCACCGCTCGCGGTCCTGGTGGACCTGACGGTGCTGTTCCCGCGCGAGCCGCACCGCTCCGGCCGGTACCAGCCCAACGGGCTGCAACTGCACAAGGTCGTCGAGGGACTGCTCAGCTGCTGGGGCCTCTGCGAGCAGGGCGACTGGTGGGGCCTGGTCACCTACCCGGTCGCCTACGGCTCGCAGCGCAAGACCGTCACGCACTGGGTGCCCGCCTGGACGCTGCGCCGAAAGCCGTTCTGAGGGCGGCGCTTACGCCGGACCCATGCGGGCGCGGCACCCCAATGCGATGATTGCTGCCCGTGGACGCAAGTTGGGGTTCGGTGCTGACCAAACTCGTCGCGCTGGCGGCGGTCATCGCGCTCTCGCCGATCACGGTGGTTCCGGCGGTCCTGGTTCTGCACGCGCCGCGGCCGCGGCCGGCCAGCCTCGCCTTCCTCACCGGGTGGGTGCTGGGCCTGGCGGCCCTCACCGCCGCGTTTGTCAGCGGTTCGGAGTTGCTCGGGGGCCTGCACAAGGCGCCGCCAACCTGGGCGTCGTGGGTGCGGGTGGTGCTGGGGTCCGCGCTGATCGCACTGGGCGGCTACCAATGGCTGACCCGGCATCGGCACGGCAGCATGCCGCGCTGGATGCGCTCGTTCTCCACACTCAGCCCAGCGCGTGCCGGCGTGACCGCGGCGGTGCTGGTGGTGCTGCGGCCCGAGGTGCTGATCATGTGCGCGGCGGCCGGCCTGGCCGTCGGCAGCAGCGGCCTCGACGCGGCCGGGAAGCTGGTGGCCGCCGCGGTGTTCGTCGTCATCGCCGCGTCAACCGTCGCCATCCCGATATTGGCGTATGCCGGCGCCGGCGACCGCCTCGACGATCCGCTGGAGCGCCTCAAAGTCTGGATGGAGGAGAACCACGCGACGCTGCTCGCGATAATCCTGGTCCTGATCGGTTTGATGGTGCTCTACAACGGGATTCACGCCCTGTAGATTGCTGCCCATGGCAGGTAGCTGGGGCACCGTGCTCACCGGGCTCGTTCCGCTTGGACTGGTCATCTCCCTCTCGCCGCTCACGGTCATCCCGGCGGTGCTGGTGCTGCAGGCGCCGCGGCCGCGGCCGACCGGCCTGGCGTTCCTGGCCGGCTGGGCGCTGACCCTTGCCGCGCTCACGGCGCTCGCCGTCACGGCCTCCCACCTGCTCGGCGGTCTCGACAAGTCGCCGCCGCGATGGTCGTCGTGGTTGCGCGTGGTGCTGGGTTCGGGGCTGATCGTGTACGGCATCTACAAATGGCTGAACCGGCACGGCGACACCGAGTCGCCGAAATGGATGCGCTCGTTCGCCACCATCACCCCCGCCCGGGCCGGGATCATGGGGGCGGTCCTGGCGGTGGTGCGGCCGGATGTGCTGCTCATCTGCGTCCCGGCCGGACTGGGCATCGGCACCGCCGGGCTCGGCCTCGCCGGTGACTGGTTGGCCGCCGCGTTCTTCGTCGCGATCGCCGCGTCCAGCGTCGCCATCCCGATATTGGCCTACGCGGCGGCCGGCAGCCGCCTCGACGACACGCTGGCGAGTCTCAAAGACTGGATGGACCGCAACAACGCCGCCCTGCTGGCGGCGGTCCTGGTCCTGATCGGTGCCATGGTGCTCTACCACGGGATCGACGCTCTATAGCCGCCGTCGGCCAGTCCCGCGTCCTCCTCGAGCCTGTTGATCGCGCCGAAGGCGTATTCGCGGACCAACTCTCGGCCGTAATCCCGCAGCATGCCCGCGTAGCCCTTCTCCGCCCATTGCCGGCAGTGCCGCTCCTCGTGGTGCAGCACGCGATCCAGGTCGAGGCGGGTCTGCACGGGCGTCCCGTCGGCGCGGACGTACCAGGCATGCCCGGACTCGACGATCCGGCGAAGCCATCCCGCGGGGTCGGTGACCGCGCCCACGTTGACCATGAAGATGTCACCCCAGGTGGTGCCGCCGCGCCGGCAGAATTGGCGCTGGATCCAGTTGCCGCCCAGGCCCATCAGGATGCCGTTCGGCGTCGCGACGAGCTGCCCGCCGTTGCGATCCACGAACCTGACGTCGCGGGTGTAGCTCCAGCCGTTCGCGTTCTGCCGCCGCATGATTCGTGTGATTTCTGCCGCGCCATACGGCGTCGGGGGGAAGTCGGTGCGGTGCGCCCCCTTCCTGCCGTAGCCGGTGCCCGCGTTCAGGACGTAGGTGCACAGCGTCGCCGCGCGGGCGTCGCCGCCGCCGATGCCGCGGGGCAGGAGGAAGAAGGACTTGCCGTCCGGGTCCCGAATCTCCGCCGTCTTCCCGAGCACCCGAAAGGTGTCCGGGGTGATGGCGTGTCGCCGGGCGATCTCCGCGACGACGTCCGGGGCCACGCCCCGCCGCGCGGCGTTGTCCCGCCATGCCTGGAAGTAGCCCGGTGCGTCCATGTCCGCCAACCAATTTAGGGTGTAGCGAATGAACAGGCGGCCCTGGCAACGCGCGCGCGGCATCAAACAAATCACCCAGGGGCTGGGCACCCTCGACCGGGAGCTCTTCGAGGCGATCGCCGAGACGGACACGCCGCTGCTGGACACGGTCATGCCGCCGCTGACCCGGGCCGCCGACAACTCCAAGCTGTGGTTCGCCATCGCCGCGGCGCTGACGGCGACCGGAAGTAAGAGCGCCCAGCGGGGCGCGGCGCGCGGCGTGGTGTCGCTCGCGGTCAGCAGCCTGGTCACCAACCAGGTCGCCAAACGCATCCGCCGCCGCCCGCGCCCCGGCTACGAGCTGGTGCCGCTGGTCAGGCAGGTCCGCCGGCGCCCGACGTCGAACTCCTTCCCGTCGGGGCACTCGGCGAGCGCCGCCGCGTTCGCCGTGGGGGTCGGTCTGGAGAACCCGATGCTCGGTTTCGGGCTGGCGCTGCTCGCCGGGCTGGTCGGGCTCTCGCGGGTGGTGACCGGCGCGCACTACCCGGGCGACGTCGTCGCCGGGTTCGGCATCGGGGCGGGCGTGGCGGTGCTGGGCGGCCGGCTCGTCCCGCCGATCGTCGAAACCGCACTGCCCAAGGCCGAACCGCTTCGCGTCCCGGCGCCCGAACGCCCCGACGGCGCCGGGGTGGTGCTCGTCATCAACCCCGAATCGGGCAGCGGCACCGGGTCCCGTGTCGTGGACGAGGTGCGCGACGCGCTGCCGAGGGCGGACATCCGCGAACTCGGCCCCGACGACGACCCGCAGCAGGTCCTGCGCGAGGCCGCCGAGCGCGCCGAGGTGCTCGCCGTCGGCGGCGGCGACGGCACGGTGGCGGCCGCGGCAGGAGTGGCTATCGAGACCGGGCTGCCGCTGGCCGTGTTCCCCGCCGGCACGTTCAACCACTTCGCGAAGGACATCGGCTGCGACACCGTGGCCAAGACCGTCGACGCGATCCGCTGGGGCAGCGTGGCGTGCGTGGACCTGGTGTGCCTCAACGAAAGTCAGATGGTCCTCAACACGGCGAGCATCGGCGCCTACCCGACCTTCGTGCAGCAGCGCGAGAAGCTGGAGAAGCGGATCGGCAAGCCGCTGGCCGGTCTCTACGCGATGTTGCACACCCTGCGCCGTGACGAGCCGGTCCGGATCTCCTACGACAACAAGACGCTGCTGACGTCGCTGTTCTTCCTCGGCAACTCGCTGTACCTGCCGACCGGGTTCGCCCCGTCGCGGCGGACCCGGATGGACGACGGCCTGATCGACGTCCGGATGCTCGAGGCGGGACGTCGGTGGTGGCGGACCAGGATCCTGACCGCGCTCGCGCTGGGGCGGCTGGAGCGCAGCCCGCTGTATCACGAGCTGCAGGTGCCGGAGTTCGCGTTCACCGCCGTCGACGGCCCGACGGTCATCGCGTGCGACGGCGAGGTGGGCGACGAATACGAGAAGGCCAGCTTCTCCGCGAAATACCGGGTGCTGCCGGTGTTCCGCCCCTGCGACTAGGCCCCCTCGGTCAGGTTCCGCACCCGCGCGTAGCGCTCGTGCACCTCCGGCGTGGGGTCGGCGGTGTACTCCTCGGTTCCGGGTCGGGCCCACGCGGGCGGTCGCGCCGATCCGCTCAGCGCCCAGGCCGCCTGCCGCGCCGCCCCCAGCGCGACGTACTGCCCCGGCGCGGGCACCGAGACGGGTACGCCGAACACCGCGGGGGCGATGACGCGCAGGGCCCGCGACCCCGCGCCGCCACCGATCAGCAGGATGCGCCGCGCGACCACGCCGTGCGCGGCCAGGTGGGCGAGTCCGTCGGCGAGCCCGCACAGCAGCCCTTCCACCGCGGCCCGGGCCAGGTTGGCCGGCGCGGCGTTCGCGACACGCAGGCCGTGCAGCGCGCCGGAGGCGTTGGGGCGGTTGGGCGTTCGCTCACCCTCCAGGTAGGGCACCAGGACCAGCCCGGCGCTGCCCGGCGGCGCGGACAGCGCGAGCTCCGACAGGCCGTCGTGGTCGACCCCCAGCATGGCGGCGGCCGCGTCCAGCACCCGGGCGGCGTTGAGCGTGCACACCAGCGGGAGGTAGCGGCCGGTGCCGTCGGCGAACCCGGCGACAAAGCCCGCGTCGTCGCGGACCGGGCCGGCGGTCACCGCGGCCACCACGCCCGATGTCCCGACCGACACGATGACGTCGCCCTCGTCGGCGTCGAGGCCGAGCGCCGCGGCGGCGTTGTCGCCGAGACCCGCGCCGAATGTGGTTGTGCCGCTGCAGGTTGCGTTCGACGGGCCCAGCACGGCGGGCAGGCGCGGGCGGCGGCCCCGCATGGCCAGCTCGAGCAGGTCGACGCGGTAGGAGCCGCCCGCCGCGTCGTAATAGCCCGTCCCGCTGGCGTCGCTGCGGTCGGTGGTCAGCGCCGCGATGTCGGTGTCCCCGCGCAACCGCCAGCTCAGCCAGTCGTGCGGCAGGCAGACGGCCGCCGTGCGGTCGGCGTGCCCCGGCTCGTGGTCGGCGAGCCAGCGCAGCTTGGCCACCGTGATCGCGGCCAGCGGCACCACGCCGACGGCCCGGGCCCACGCCCCCGCGCCGCCGAGCTCGTCGGTGAGCGCGCGCGCCGCGTCGGCCGAACGCACGTCGTTCCACAGCAGCGCCGGCCGCACCACCTCGCCCCTCGCGTCGAGACACACCATGCCGTGCTGCTGCGCCCCGACCCCGATCGCCTCCACGCCGTCCAGGCCGCCCGCGGACGCAATCGCCGCGCGGGCGGCGGATTCCCATGCGGCGGGGTCGATCTCGGTCCCGCCCGGATGGTCGGCCCGCCCCTCGCGGACCACCTCACCCGTCGCGGCGTCGCAGATCAGCACCTTGCAGGACTGCGTCGAGGAGTCGACGCCGGCGACCAGCGTCATTCGCGGGCCTCGACGAGTGCCCGGAGCGTGGCCCGCGCGCCGCTGCGGTGCAGGGAGTCCAGCGTCCACAGGTAGGGCTCGACGAAGCGGGGCTGGTCGACGAGGTCGCCGAACACCGCCCGGTTGGCGAGGAACGCGGTCGGGTCGTCGCGCTGGGAACGGGCTATGGGGACGAGCGTGCCGGCGAGCCGGTCCACCACCTCGATCGGCCGACCGTCTTCGTCGACGCCCTCGGCGTAGCGCGCCCAGCTGGCCACGATCGCAGCGGACACCCCGACCGGCCCGCCGCGTCGCAGGTTGTCGGCGACCACGGGCAGCAGCCACTTGGTGATGCGTTCCGACGAGTCGGCGCACAGCCTGGCGACCGTGTCGCGCACGTGGGCGTTGCCGAAGCGGGGGAGGAGCCCGTCCTTGAAGTCGGCCAGTCCGGGGACGGGGGTGAGGGTCGGCATCGCCTCGTATTCCCAATAGCGGTGCAGGAATTCGGCGATCAGCGGGTCACGGGCGGCCTCGTGCACCAGCCGGTACCCGGCCAGGTACCCGAAGTAGCACAGGCCCTGGTGGCCCGCGTTGAGTAGCCGCAGCTTCATCGCCTCATACGGCGCCACGTCGTCGACCAGCTGGACTCCCGCCTTGTCCAGCGGCGGCCGGCCGTCGGCGAAGTCGTCCTGGAGCACCCACATGGCGAATGGCTCGGCGACCACCGGCCAGGCGTCGCGCACGCCGAATTCGGTGTGCAGCCGCTCGATCGCGGCCGGCGTGGTGGCCGGGGTGATCCGGTCGACCATCGAGTTGGGGAACTTGGTGTGCTCGCGCATCCACCGTGCGAGTGCGGGACTGTGCCGCTCGGCGTACGACGTGAACACGTCCCGCGCCACGCTCCCGTTCTCGACGATGTTGTCGCACGACACGATCGTGGGGGAGGGCAGGTCGCGTTCGCGGCGCCGGTTCAGCGCCTCGGCCACCAGCGGGTAGACGTCGCTCAGCGGCGGGTGGTAGCCGCCTTCGGTGATGGTGAGTGAGACGATCCGGGTGGTCGGGGCGGCGAGCAGCTCGATGACCGCATCGGGATCGTCTGGGGCGTAACGGAAGTCGACGATGGAGCCGATGACGCGGGGCTCCCGGGTGCCGTCCGGGTGTTCGAGGATCAACGTGTACAGGTGGTTCTGGGCGCGCAGCGCGTCGCGCATGCGCCGGTCATCGGGCAGCACGCCCACACCGCAGATTCCCCAGTTTTGGGCGAGCCCGTCGCCCAGCAGCCTGTCGATGTACATGGCCTGATGGGCGCGGTGGAAGCCGCCGACGCCGAAATGCACGATGCCGACTCTGATTTGGCTGCGGTCGTAGGCCGGGACGGGGATGCCGAGCGCGCCCAGGTTGCGCGCGCTCAGCTCCATTCCCGCAACTTAGCTCACCGCTAAGCGTTGGGGCAGAGATCGCGCAAGGCGAAGATCACGACGTCCGCGGCCTGCCGGCCGTTGATTCCGCCGGTGCCCTGGTCGGCGTCCGAGCGCTGGATCGCCAGGCCCTCGAGCTGTTGCGGGGAGGCGCCCCAGGAGAGCTGCTGGCACAGGTCCGCTCCCATCTGCAGCAGCGCGTCGTCGCCGCCATTGACGGCGTGGATGCCGGCGTTGTGCAGGTCGTTGATGAAGGCAACCGCGTCGGCCCGGGCCGGGCTGGCCCAGACGATGCCCGCGGCCATAAGTGGGGCGCCTGCGAACGCTGCGCCCATGAACCGGCCATAGGGCCGCTGTGCTGCCATCGAAATGTTCTCCTTCGTCCCGTGCCCGAATCGCGGATGATGCACTTTTACACGAAAGCGCCGCCAAACACGCTGGGGAAGATAAATCCCGATGATGAATTGTGGGCAAAGACCGATGGCTATGCGTCCGGGCAGAGATCGCGGACGGCGTCGATGACCACGTCGTCGGCCTGTTGGGGGGTGATCCCGCCGGCGCCCTGCCGGCTGTCGGAGCGCTGCAACGCCAGACCCTCGAGCTGCGACGGCGGGGCGCCCCACGACAGTTGCTGGCAGACGCTCAGGCCCATCTGCACCAGCGCCGCGTCACCGCCGCTGACCGCATGGATCCCGTTTTTGTGCAGGTCGCTGACGAACGTGGTCGCGTCCGCGTGCGCCGGGCCTGCCAACGCGACACCGGCCACCAGGATGGGGCCACTCACTAGCGCTGTCTTGATGAATCGGCCGTAGGCCCGCTGTCCCGGCATGGCGATCCTCCCTTTGATCGTTCACCGTTCGTTTACCTCTATAGAACCTTTAAGACATGTTGGGTCGCCGAAAATTCCCTGGGAATGAGCTGCGGAAAAATTCGGATCGGCCAGACCGCAACGTTGCTGCGACGAGGTCTTTGCCCTGCGCGGCCGCGTACCCGGCTCGTGACGCCCTTGTGACGTCACCATTTGGATACGGCGCGGTGCGCCGCCTCGGGCGTTTCGTGGTGACTACCGACAATTGGCTCGTTATCTGCTGCATCAGATATGTGAGCGCGAATTAAAGGAGAGTCGGCGCTGATGGCGATCGTCGATCGGTTCAACATGAAAGTAGTTGCCAGCCTTGGGTTGTGCGGAGCCGCACTTGCGTTGAGCCCGGATGCGGCAGCCGCTCCCCTGAAGACGGGCGGCTACGCCTGCGTTCAGGGGCAGGCGGGCGAGGTCGGGGGCCCCGTCGCGGGCGCGCCGCTGGCCGGGCCCGGCGCCGCGGGCGGAGCGGCCGCCGGTGGCGCGCCGACCGCCCAGGTCTGCGCGGCCAGCGCGCCGCTCACCGACATGGCCGGTGTGCCATTGGCCGTGCCCGGGCCGTTGCCGGTCGGCGCTCCCGTGCCCTTGCCCTTGGGCGCGCCGCTGCCGCTGCCGTTGGGCGCGCCGCTGCCCATCGCGCCGGTGGTGCCCGCCGGCGCTCCGCTGGTTGCCCTCGGTGGGCCCCTGGCGGCCGGTGCGCCCCTCGAAGGTGCCCCGCTCGTCGACATGTCGGGGGTCAAGGATGCCCCGACCGGCCCCGCGCCGGCCGGAGGGCCCCAGCCCGGTCAGCCGGTTGCTCCCGGCCCTGGCGCACACTGAGTTCCACTTCACGACGGGAACGGACCCGCTGGTTTCGACCAGCGGGTCCGTTCGTTGGTGGGTGCCTTAGCCGTTGGTCGCGCCCCACCCCCCCGAGGCCCCGCAGGCCGAGGCCCCACCTGCCTAGCGTGAACCCCCCGCCGCGCGTGAAGTTAGTTTCACAGTCGACCGCGAGCGTGAAACCAACCTCACACTCGACGCAGGTTACCGAACCGAAAAGCCCTCGCGCTCAAAGCGATCGGGCACGGGCGCCGCTCAGGAAGGCGGCCGCTCCCACAGGTCTTGCTTGACGATCACCGGGTCGCCGACATCGACCGTGTTGTAGTACCACTCGGCGTCTTCGGGGCTCAGGCTGATGCAGCCGTGGCTGACGTTCTCCAGCCCCAGCGACGGGACGGCCCATGGGGCGGAGTGCACAAAGAGGCCCCGGTTGGTGATGCGGACGGCGTAATCGACGTTGAGCATGTAGCCGTTGGGGTCGTCGACAGGGATGCCGACGCTGCTCGAATCCATAAGCACCGAGCGCTCTTTCGACAAGACGGTGTAGTTGCCGACCGGCGTTGGAAATTCGGGCCTACCCATCGACGCGGGCAACACACCCTCTTCGCCGAAGTGGGGTCGGTGGTGCGGAGTTGGCGGTGGGGCCGCGTCGACTCCGTCGACGCTCACCTTGAAGGTGTGGTCGGTGATGTTGGCGACGCCGACGACCTTCGGGCCGGTCTTGAATTCCGTGGAGCGGCCGTCCACCGCGAGGGCCACCGTGCTGTGCGCCGGCCAGTAGTGGTCCGGAACCCATTGCACGACCTTGTTGTCGAGCCACTCGAATCGGCCGGTCATCGGCGGTGAGGACTTGACGCCGATGGCGCGCTCGGCGGCGTGCCGGTTCCCGACCGGCGCGTCGAACGTCACGACGACGGGGTGGGCCACGCCCACCGTCGCGTCCCGCGCCGGCAGGACCGACGCGACCGCGAATTCATGCGGCTGGCTGGCCGCCGCCATGCTGGTCCCCGCCGGGCCCGCAACCACGCTTACAGCGATCCCACCCACCGCAAGAACACACCGAACGACCGCTCGCATGGCTCCGATTCCTTTTAACTGACATAGTTGTAATAGGAGGATCGTAAATCCCGGATGACCAGCGGAAGCGCAAGGGCGCGTTAGCATTTGGCCACGCCTCGGTCACGGTTCGGCCACGGGGGTTTAGGTCGGAAATATGCAAGGTGGGACGGGCGTTCTGCAGGTCCAGAGAGGGGAGGATGTTGAGACCTCAGGAATACGACGTGGTCCGCTTGTGCCGGCCGGTACCGGAGCACGACCTGCCGGTCGGTTCACGAGGGGGGTCGACATGGACTACACGACCGGCTCAGAAGGCGCCCGGCGCGCCTACGAAGTGGAATTTTGCGACGCCGACGGCATTACCCGAGCCTTGGTCACCGTCGCCGAAGATGACCTGGAAGTGGTGTGGCGGCCAGCTTCGGGTGGCTAGCAGCTCAAGGTTGGGCCGAAATATCGGATGCGTCGCCGCAGCAGTTGGCGGAGGTCAGTCACACGGAGTCAACCGCTTGACGCGTCCTCGGCGTGTCGGCGGGCGAGGCCACGGACCGCGGTTTCAACACGAGGCTCGCCAGGACCGCGACGACGCCGATGCCGACGCACACCCACAACGCCGACTGGTAACCCGCTTGGGTGCCGGCTCCGACAACCGTTCCCGCCCAAGCGAATCCCAGTGAGCCGCCGATGCCGTAGGAGGCGTTGGCGATCCCCGGCAGCGAACCCGGCTCGTCCGGGGGCGCTTGCAGGACGCCGAGCGCGCTCATCGGGGTGAGCGCGACCGCCAGCGCCACGCCGAACACCGCCATGAGGGCGACGACCGCCATCTTGTCGAACGTGAACACCGCAAGCGCGGCGGTGACGGCCACGGAACCGACCAGACCCGCGCGCAACACCGTCACGAAGCCGATCTGGGCGGCGAGCCGCCCGATCAAAGGGGCAGTGAGAAGTTGGGCCAGCGCGCCGGGAGTGATGAACAGCAGGGCCGTGAGCTGCCCGCTGGCGGCGAAGCCGACGCGGTCGTTCTCGGCGAGGGACGGCACGATGTAGCTGAGCACCACCATGAACGACCCGAAGACGAGAATGGTCACGACGATCAACGGCCACGAGTAGCGCGACCGCATCTGGTCGATGTGGATCAACGGTGTCGCGACTCGTTTCTCGACCACCACGAGCGCGACGCAGGCGGCGATGGACGCGGCAAGGCAGCCGAGCATGAGCGGCGCGGACCAGCCCAGATGTTCGCCGTTGGAGACATAGAGATTCAGCCCGGCGACCGTCAGCGCGATCAGGACGGCACCCGCCCAGTCCATTCGGCCCGTGTTCTTGCGGCCGCGTTCGTCTGCGGGGACGGCCAGCCGGCACAGCGCGACGGCGGCGATGCCGACCACCAACGTCAGGACGAAGATGGAGCGATAGCCGAAGCGGTCGACCAGGACACCGGCGAGCAGCGCGTCGACCCCGGCCACCCCCGCGTTGATCGCCGAGATGACACCGCAGCAGATGCCGAAGGCTTTGTCGCTCAGGTGTTCTCGCATGATGAGGAAGGCAAGGCCGTACGTGATGTTCGCGCATCCCTGCAACACCCGGCCCGCGACCACCACCTGTAGCGAGGTGCCCAGGATGCACAACAACGTGCCGATGCAGACGAGAGTGAGGATGCCGACCAGGACGCGCCTGCGGCCGATGAAGTCGCTCCATCGGATCAAGACCACGTTTGCGATCGCGCCGGCGAGATAGAAGTAGGCGGACATCGACGCGTATGCGTGCGGACCGAGATGGGTGTTGATGTCCCGGATCGCGGGGCCGAGCATGGTCGCGTTGAGCATGAACGACATCACCGACAATGCCAACGCGGCCACCATGACGGCGGTTCGCGAGGACGAAAGCTCCTTGCCCCCGTCGCCGTCAGCAGTTGTCACCGCCGAGCTTTCACCGACCACCGTCGGACCCCCTTCGCATGCCGCGCCATAGTCGACACATCGGTTAATTGTGTTGTCCCGCGGCCATCGTGGAATCCGATGCGGGCGTCTTTACGCGGGCGACGCTCAGCACGGCCAGGCCCGCGGGCAGCAGCAGCGCGGCGCTGACCGCGAGGATGACTTGGATGCCGTGACCCATGCCGACGCCGTGGTGCTGCAACATCTCCAGCGCGCTGCTGGAGACCGCCACCCCCACGCCCGCGAGAGTGACCAGGGACGTCAGCGTGACGCCCGCGGCTTCGCCGGCCCGCTCGGGCGCGACGACGGCCTGAGTCGCCACCGTGGTGAACGCGTAGACCAGGCCCATGGTGAAACCGCACGCGCTGAGCGCGGCGAGATACACCGCGAAGCTGTCGGCGGACGCCAGGACGCCGAGTGATACCGCCGCCGCGGTGCAACCGATGCCCATGACGGCGAAGGGCGCGTTGCGCGACGCCAGGCGTCCGGACACCGGACCACCGAGCGCCGCGCCGACCGATGGGCCCAGGAAAGCCAAGCCGGCCGTCAGCGGGTCGAGGCCCCGAACCTGTTGGAGATTCAGCGTGGCGAGAAATACGGTCACCACGTACGCGATGTTGGCGACCGTACCGGCGACGACCAGGACGGTAAAGCGGGGCTTGCGCAGCAGCGACAGGTCGATCAGGGGGAAGCGCACGCGCGTCTCGACCGCGACGAACCCGACCAACAAGGCAACGGAGCCAAGGAATACGCCGATCACCGGCGGCGACAACCACCCCCAGTTCGGCGCTCGGTCGAAGGCGAGGGTGAACAGCCCTATCCCAGTCGTGATCAGCGCCAGGCCAGCCAGATCCACCCGTCGCGGCACGCTGGTGTCGGAGGTCTCCGGGATGGTTCTCGCGCCGATGGCGATCGAGATCGCCGACAGTGGCACCAGCATCCAGAACACCGAGCGCCACCCGAGCGTCTGGGTCAGCAACCCGCCCACCAGGGGGCCGGCAGCGTTGCCCAGGCCGGCGATGCCATACGCCAGTCCGATTGCGCGACCAGACCTTTCGGCGGGCAACGTATTGGTCAGGACGCTCACGGACACCGGAAAGATCAGGGCGGCGCCGAGGCCTTGCACGGCCCGGAACGCGATAACGACTGGCGCCGATGGCGCGACCGCGCAGAACACCGACGCGATTGCGAACAACCCGATCCCGGCGAGCAGCGTGCGGCGGCGACCGAAGATATCGCCGATGCGGCCGGCGGGTGCCATGAACGCGCCCAGGGTCAGCATGTAGACACTGATCACCCACTGCAGATCGGTCGTGGTGCTGTGCAGGTCCGACGCCATGCGGGGCAACGCGAGGTTCATTGCGAAGTAATCGATCTGCACGCAGAACAGTGCCATCGAGATCGCCGCGATGATCCAGCGCGGGTGCCGCCCGTGCGCGCGGAGATTCACGGGCTTGACGATACGGCCGGTGACTCCTATCTATCCGCCGATTCGGCGGACTGCCGCGTACCGCGAGGCCATGTCGCTCGGGGCGGTCACAGCGCACACAAAGCATCGGCGACGCCTCGAGAAACTCCGTAATATCGCGTTATGAGGCTCGTCGCGAGCGTGCCGTCCGTTGTCATCGTCGCCGGCGCGATGGCGCTTGGGCCGGCGGCTGCTCCCCTCCCCATCTCGTCGGTGCCGCTGGCGTCGGCGGCGTGCCCCGACGCGGAGGTGGTCTTCGCGCGCGGCCGGGAGGAACCTCCCGGCGTCGGCGCGGTCGGCGACGCGCTCGTCAATTCGCTGCGCGCCAAGACGAATAAGTCGATCGGGGTGTACGGGGTGAACTATCCCGCCAACATCACCACCGGAGGCGGCGCCAACGACATCAGTGCCCACGTGCAAGCCATGGCCAGGGATTGCCCCAACACCCGGATCGTGCTTGGCGGCTATTCGCTGGGCGCCGAGGTGGTGGACCGCGCGTTGTGGGGCGGGCTGCCACCGGGGACCGACCGGCACGTCGCGGCGGTCGCGTTGTTCGGCAACGGCACCCACGGTGTCGGACCGGCGTTCGCGGGCAAGACAATCGACCAGTGCGCGGCCGGTGACCCCATCTGTGGCAGGGGAACGAGCTGGCCGGCGCACCTGCAGCCCTCCTACATCGGCTCCGGTCTGGTGGATCAGGCCGCGGGCTTCGTGGCGGGCAGGCTGTAGGCCCCCGGCTAGGGTCACCTGTGTGCGCAGGACCATCGACTGGGACGGCGACGCGGTCACGATCATCGACCAGACGGCGCTGCCGGCCGACTATCGCGTCCTGACGCTGCGCACCGTCGACGAGCTGATCGACGCGATCCGCCGGCTGGCCGTGCGCGGGGCGCCGGCGCTGGGCGCCGCGGGCGCCCTCGGCGTGGTGCTCGCGGCCCGCGAGGGCGGCGCCGTGCGCGCCTCGGCCGAACGGATCGCGAAGGCGCGGCCGACCGCCGTCAACCTCAGCTGGGGGGTGGCGCGCGCGCTCGAGAAGCTCGACGCCGGCGCCGAATCTGTGCTCGCCGAGGCGCTGGAGATTCTCGACGAGGACGAACGCCTCAACCGCGTCGCCTCGGCACATGCCGCCGAAGTCGTTCTCGCCGTGTGTGATCGCCGTCCGCTGCGCCTGCTCAGCCACTGCAACGCCGGCCACCTCGCAACCGTCGCGTGGGGCAGCGCGCTCGGCGTCGTCTGGCACCTGCACGAACGCGGACTGGTCGAGTCGGTGCTCGTCGACGAGACGCGGCCGCTGTTGCAGGGTGCCCGGCTCACGGCGTGGGAGCTGGCGCGGGCCCGCGTGCCATACCGGGTGCAGACCGACGGTGCCGCGGCGGCGGCGATGGGGCGGGGCCTCGTCGACTGCGTGCTCGTCGGCGCGGACCGGATCGCGGCCAACGGGGACGTCGCCAACAAGATCGGCACCTACGGCCTGGCCATCGCGGCGCGCCATCACGACGTGCCGTTCGTCGTCGTCGCGCCGTCGTCCACGGTCGACAGTTCGCTCGCCACCGGCGCCGACATCGTCATCGAGGAACGCGCGCCCGACGAGGTCCGGACGTTCGGCGGCGCCGTCGTTACGCCGCCGGACGCCGACGTTTACAACCCCGCGTTCGACGTGACCCCGGCCGAACTGATCACCGCCGTCGTCACCGAGCACGGGCGTTACGCGCCGTAACCCCTCACGTCGTCGACAGCGGTTGGCGTTCGACGCTGCGCCCGAGGACTACCTTTGCCGTGATGACGCCCAACTTGACCATGCCCAGGTAGGTCGAGGGGTTGAACAGCGTCGGCCACACCGTGCGGATTCTGTGCTCGTTGATCGGCCGGTCCGTGAATCGGTCGCGCAGCCACCTCAGCGTCATGGGCGCCGACAGTGGATGCAACAGCAGATGCCCACAGAACCGGTCGCGGTGGTAGGTGACCGACACGCCGTTGCGTTCATACTGAGCCACCAGTGCGTCGACATCGTCGACGCTGATGATTCCGTCATGCACCGCCTGTACGACCAGCACCGGAGGCTTGGGCCCCGACTTGCCGAGCTTGGTCTCGTCAAAGATGTGGCGCACTTCGGGCAAGTCCCACAGCTCGTCGGCCGTCATGTCGACGTAGGACCCGATGTCGACGTTGCGGAAGTGCCATACCGCCTGGGCAGTCGCCATCGTCTGCAACTCGTCGAGCAACGCCTTGCCCTCGTCGGTCGCGTGCTCATCGACGACCCTTTGCGCGCCGGGAAAGACTTGCGTCAATGCGGAAATCATCAGTGCGGCGAGACCGGCGAAGAAGCTGCCATTGAGGCGGCGCGCCACACTGCCCGGGTCGCCGACGGGCGAACCGAGAACGGCGCCAACGATATTGAGCTCCGGTGCATATCGCTCACACAATTCGGCCGCCCACGCCGACGCCAGTCCTCCCCCTGAATATCCCCACAGACCCACCGGTGCGGACGGCGACAATTCCAAGCGCCCGGACCGCATCGCGGCCCGCAACCCGTCCAGAATCCGATAGCCGGGCTCGACCGGAGCGCCCCACATGCCATGGCAGCCTTCGTGGTCGGGTACGCAAACCGCCCAGCCTTCGGCCAGCGCGGCCGTCACCAACAAATACTCGGCTTGGACGAACGCACCGATCGGTCCCGCGCCGCGCCGCATGGCGAACGAGGGAAAACAGCGCGACGCCACAGCGTCGATCGCGCATTGATAGGAGAGCACCGGATAAGCGACGTCTGACTCGCGCTGCGCCGGGACCAGCACTGTCGTCACGGCCACTTCCGGTTCTTCGTGCAGATTCGTGGTGCGGTACAGCAACTGAGTGGCTTTCACTCGTTGCCTGATGAGACCCAGAAATCCGATCTCCACGTCGCGCGAGCGCAACACCGTCCCCGGCTCTTCGTGCTCGTATCCCAGTGGCGCCCGGTAGAACGGGTCATCGTCGGGGGTGATCGGCCGTTCGCCGCGGCGCAGCGCGTCGTGCGGCGCGCTGCTGCTGACGCGCACTGGTGTGGCGGAAGAGTTGTCCATTGGCGTGGCGACTCCCTCGGCGTATCGCTGATGGCACGCATTCACGCGGCCCCGAGTTAGCCATTACCCGCGGTACCGGTTTGTCAACCACCGGCCATCCGAAATTCCCGCCGAATTTAAGGCGCGAGCTCGGTGGGCATCCAGTTTCCGAGAAACGCGCTGGCGCGGGCCGTCGCACCAGTCGGGCGGTTGCGGCCCCACCCACCGACGATCAGGCCTCCTCTGTACAGGAATGAGGGATCTTTGACGGTTGGCGACTGTAGAGGCGTACCAGCGCCATGATTCCCGTGAGAAGAATGGTGAATAACGCTGCCGATGCGCCTGACTCGTACACGTCGGCAATCTGGATGGTTTTGCCGCCGCGGACCGCAACGCCGTCCGGCGGGTGGATCAGGGCGGCGAAGACCTGAGTGGCGGTGGAAAGCCAGAACAGGCACGGCAGCAGCCAATAGGGGCGGGTTCGGGTGGCGGGGCTCCCGGGGAATCGCGCCTCGACGAGCGCTACGAGCTGAAAGATCAGCCAGCCCGTCAGCAGCCAGCCGAGATAGTTGGTCAGCGGGACTCCCAGCGCGCCGGTCGGGTGGTGATAGGAGTACCAGTCGTGCGCCGTCGCACCGATGGGGTCGTTTACCAGGTCATAACCCCCAAGAATGAACGTCGCCACGATGGGCGTCGTAAAGCGTTCGGCGCCACCCACGGCCACATCGGGAGCGGGTCGCATGATCACCCGGGCCAGTGCCCAGGCCAGCCAGCCGAAAATGATCCAGCTGACGATGGCCACTGGGGGAACGCCCAGGGGCTTCGGACCGGGCAGGTGATGGGTGTAGGAGCCGAACGGGAAACCGGTCGCGACACCGATTGCCTCCATTGCGAACGCAACAACGCCGGCGATGGCGACGAATGCGGCCATGCCTCGTGCGAAGTAGCCCAGCCACGCATGGACGACGACAAACAGAACGAGAAAGCCCAATTGGGCGGCCCCGGCTTGCGCAGCCAGCGACGGACGCACCGCCATAACCAGCGCGGCGACCAGCGTGAGGAACAACAAGACCCAACACGATGCCCAGAGAATCTGCCACCGTGCCCCCGTTCGGCGAGACGATCGCGTCTGCGTAACGGCTGGCGCTCGCTGGGTGGTCTCTTCACTGGTCACCTTGCGCACCCTCCTAGCCGTGCTGTTCGGCGCCCGACGCACGCCGATTCTTGTTTGCTCACGCTATCGCCCGGAGTTGCGGATCCCAGTTATTCGGCGGCATGAGGCAGTGCCGATGCTCGCGGTATTTCAGTGACGAACTAAGGGAACCCGTCGGGGGACAACCGGCCTCGCCGGGGCGGGAACCGGGCTATATGCCATGTTCAAACGTGGAGCCGATGACGGGAATCGAACCCGCGTATTCAGCTTGGGAAGTCGATTTGAGGCGTTTGCTAGCTTCCGCAGCCGTGCGTCCAAGGCTGAATTCCCTGGCTACGAAACCGCGCCTAACCTGCGGGTATCGACCGCAGACGTCCACCCCGGTCTATGTCTGTACGGGTACGTTCGGGCGGTGAGTTTTCGGGGGGTTGTGTCATGACTGTGTCAATTTCCTCACCCGCATTTCGGCTGGGGGCGCGCAGAAGCACCTGGCGATATTCGGGAAAAGCAGGCCCGGCCCGGGCGGCAGGAGAGCAGACCGTCCGGAACCTGGGCTACATCCTGTCAGACGCATCGGGAACCTGCGCGGGTTCCCGACGCGAGCGAACCCGCTCCCGGCGGGGTCAGATCCCGACGAAGTACTTGGAAACGGCTACCGTGCCATCGAAGTAATTCGCGTGGGTGATCTTGACCGTTTCGAGGGAGTCAGAACCAATAAGAACGATCTCGATCGCATCAGCATGACCTAGGTGCTCACGTTCCAGCCGCGAGTACTCGGCCATCGCCTTCTTAACGTCGGTACCGAACTCCCGAAGGTCGACAAGCTTGCCCGCCTCGTGGTCAAAGACCAGCAAGAAGTGATTTAACGATCCCGTCATGATCGACCTCCTTGCAGATAGGGCTGGGCTTCTTCCCTGAGTGTATGCACCCTTTGTAACAGGTCGGTGTCCACCACCTGGCCACGTTCCTCGAAAGCCATGGCTTCGGACACGGCCTGGAACCAAGCGCGGACGGGGGGCGGACCGCCGCCAGACTTGATATCGAGGCCGAACCGCGAGGTCACGCTCTCCACCGTGTAGGCCCATTCATGCTGTACCTGTGTCCTCAATTGAACCTCGATCAGCCGGCCGTGATAGCGCACGATGACGTGGACCGCCCGGTACCCGTCATCCTTCGGATTCTTGATGTAGTCGCGGACCTTCACCACTTCGGGCTGGTTGCGCGCCTGGTAGCGGCCTAGGACCCGATAAACCTCGTCGAGGTCAAGGACCACGGCGCGGCAGCCGCCGATGTCCGCCATTCGGCCAAGCTCCATTCCCGGCTCGCGGTGCAGCTTGCTCATTATCGTGGGGATTCGCTTCAGACGCTGTGATACGCGAGTGGCCGCCGAGCATCTCGCTGTGGCCACCCGGGACCGCAACCCCATCGTCGCCACCTGTAACGGGGCTGCGTGGGCTGCACGCCAAACCTCCAAAACATCAAAGGCCTGAAAGAACGGGTCCATATCTTCGAGCGACCAAACGCCGCCACCAAGGTACTGACGAATCACATCACCGGCCTTATTCACCCTGGTGACGCTGGGCACCTCATCAGGCATCGGTCCCGCTTCCGCTCACTCGCCAAGACGGCGAGCTTACCGCTGCCCACTTCGTGCGCCGGGGAAGGACCGCAGCGGGTCCTACACGAACGTCTCCCGCCCAGTCCGGGGCCGCCCGACGGCCACGATCACGCGCCCATCTTCGGGTACGGCGGTGTAAAGACCGGTGACTTTGAGACGGGGGACGCGGGCCAAAAGACCCTGCCAGCGCGGGTATCCCGGCGGCAAAATTTCAACCCATGAGCGCACCGATGCCGCTCCCACCGCCCGGCTGGTACCAGGACCCACACGGCAGCAACGGCTACAGCTATTGGGACGGCAGCCAGTGGCACCCGACAATGCATCGGCGGGTAATGCCCTGGTGGCTGGTCACAATGTTGTCGTTGCTTGCAGCGTTGGTCGCTGCGTTCGTCATCGACTATGTGCTGAGCCACCCGCTATAGCCCTAGGCTCTATGACTCCCACAGTAGTGACTTTGAGACGGCGAAAACCGGGCCGAACGGCCCTGGCCACTGGCAGCGCCGCCAGCGGAACATCTCGGTACATGATGACCAAGATGGCGGCCGCCGTCTGGGCGGTTTCAGGATTGCTGCTGTGGGCGGGCGTCGCCCACGCCGACAGCGCCGACGACCAGTTCGTCGCGGCGCTTTCGTCTCAGGGCATCCCCGGGGACCGTGGAGTATTGATTTCCATCGCGCACCAGTTCTGCGATGCACAAACCCTGCCGCGGGCCGGAATAGGTCTGCCCAGCCCCTATACGATGCAGCTTTACAACCTGCGGGATCAGCTCTTTCACCAAGGGTTGTCGCAACCGCAGACGGACCAACTCGCACGCGATGCGGCAGAAGCGTATTGCCCAGATCGGATGCCCTGATGAACAGGGGGCCTGGGAATCCCCTCGCGTTGGGATTAGTAATCGTCGGCGCAGCCGCCATGGCAATCGCGGCGTTCCTGCCGCTCCTTGAACCGACCGGCATCTTCCGCATGGTTCAAAACAACACCCTTATTCAGCACGGCGGCTGGACATTGGTTGCGCTGGCCGTAGGTATTGCCGCCAGTAGCGTTTGGGCTAACCAGCGCGGGGGGAGATGGTGGGGGCTTGCGGTCGGCCTTTGTCTCCTCGCCGCAGCGCAAATCACCGATTGGGCCACGGACAAAGATTTGCGCACCCTGTATCCGGTCGGCCTCAACGGAACCGTCGATACAAGCCAACCCGGCATGGTTGCCTCCCTCGGCATCGCCCTCTATGCCGCAGGGACAGGAGTTGCCGTAGCCCTCATTGGCTCGGTGATGCTTCGCCAGGCCCAGCCGGATCGCGTAGTGCCAGAAGTCGACGGCTCAGGGCAGACGAAGAAGTGCCCGGACTGTGCGGAAACCGTCCCCGCCGACGCCCACGTGTGCCACTACTGCGCACACCGCTTCGCCTCGGACACGCCGCACGAGAAGTCCACGAAAGTGAAGTGCCACCACTGCCAGCATGTTCAATTGGTGCCGGTAACGCAGCAGACGTTCGCGTGCGAGAAGTGCGGCACGAAACTGAAACGCCTAACTACACCCGTTAAGGACAGCTAGCGGCGCACGCCGCTGACCTCAAACCGCTGGCCGGATATACCGACCCACCGATGATGGACCGGCGATAGACCCTCGGTGCCGCGTGGGGGTGACTTCGGCGAGCAGCTCAGTAGCTAGTCACGCGGGGGCGTGTGAAGGCGAAGGCGTGGCTGGCTGCCAGGTGCTACCAAGGTCACGCTGCAAGATCGTTACCGCGCTGTCCATGTGGTCATTCGCCGACTGCAGCATCTGAATGCTCTGCTGCAACTCGTTCAAGTCATAGTCCTGACTGCCTGCGATGCAGAAATGACTGCCCGCGTCGTAATCGCTAACGGCGGTCTGCAAGGGAGAAGCCAACTCTGGATCTGGCGGCGGCACGTGTTTTTGCATCTCGGCGGCGGCATCATGCACTTGCCGGCACCCTGCGCCGATGCCAATCATGTCGTGGTTCCTGGCAGCTTCCGATAGCGCATGCCCGCCATCGGCTAGTTGCGCAAGGTGTTCTCGGATGCCGCTGTACCACGTCTGCATCTGGGCACGCATCGGTGCCGGTACTGGTGTGACGGTACTAGTCACCGTCTGGGTGACCGTGGTCGCGACCACGGACGGGGTGGTTGAACAGCCCACCGCAGCGAGCCCGACAGCAGCAGTAGCGAATACGCGTGGCGCGTAGGCGAATGTTAAGGCTGGGAAGTTCTGTGCGATCCCAGCAGCGATATTGGTGGGGTTTCGCATAGTTGACCGTAGATCTGCTGTGTCCGGCGACGTAAGTTGCGTAAGTCCCCGCATTGGGCTGACGTAAGTCCTTAGGGTGTCGGCCTTGAGCGGTCGCGGCGACGAGGCGGTGCGCTCCTCACGCGGCTACTCAACCGTGCACCCTCGTTCGCCTCGCCTCCGAATGATCTAACGGCACCGCCTCACCACGGCGGCGCCGCTCCTCGCGACGCGCCGCGATCACATCAGCCGGGGAACGGCTTGGCTCCCGCTGACTGGCCAGCTCATCAATCTCGCCGCTTATCGCCGCCAGTCGGCGTGCCAGCGGTTCGACGTCCCGCGCGCATTGCGACTGGTCGAGCGCCTCAACCACACGCGCACGCAACTCGCGCAACAATTTCAGCCGGTCTTCGGACGCTGCCGCCCGCGCCAGCGCAGTCACTCGTTGAGCCATTCTTCAACCTCCTCTGACACTATTGGAATTCCATGTAGGGCAACAATTTTCGCCCCTGACATTATTCGGCTGTGGAGAGATTGGCAGCAATGCTTGGGTTGCCGCACCTTTCGCCGATTGGGGCCATCCCCCACCCCCTTTAGATTGCGGCCATACGCCCGCCGATCATTTTCTTCTGCGGCGGTTTTGGCGGCGTGTAACTCTCGTCGTGCGGATCGAGCCGTGTGGTGCGCATGGTGCCCGGCAACGCGCCAGCGACCTGCTCGGTGCGGGTTTCATATGGCAACGGTTCGTCATACCGCGCGAAGGTGTCGAGGTTGGCAGCGCGGATAACGACGCCGAGACGGTGCAGTGCAGACCAGCGCCGGCACCTACCGCCTTCATGAATCCATGCTTCCCAAACCCGCCTTCGGTGCTTGTCGGCTGGATCGCAGCACAGCGGCAACAACGCGGTGTCGCCGTTGACGCCAACGCCGGCAAGTTCGGCCGCCGCTGCCAGCACAGGTACCAAGGTGTCGAGCTTAATAGCATGCTGTTCGGCTGCGGTCCATGCGGAGCGTTGGTCATCGGATGCGTTCACTACGTCAGCCGCCGGGACCTCGACATCGGTCACCGCCGCGGCGGTCGCGAAATCGCTTGCCACACTGTTGAATCGGGCGGCGGCCTGTTCGTAGTTTGTTCTGGCGCTTGGGCGGTAGAGTTCGCGCAAGCGTCGCTCGACGGCAGCGGCCACCCGGTTGTCTACCTGCGCTTGGGTTTGCGGGCTGGCTGTTTCGGCCAGCGCAAGCCCATGCAGCGCGGTAACGTCGTCGCCCTTGCTTGGGGCGATGATCGCGGCGATGAGCCGGTCACATGCGGGTAGCTGCATCGCCTGGTAGGAGGTGTACCTTTCGTACAACGCCACCCATTCTTTTGGGGCTGGGATGCCTTCGGCGGCAAGGGTTTTGACGTCGTGTAGGTGTTCGTCGAATCGGTCGCTGATACGTGTTGCGGGCATGCTCATTCGCTCCTTGGTTTGCCGCCGGTGAACTGGCGCAACGCTTGGGCGGCGCGGTGCTGGCGGGTCTTGAGGTCAATGCCGCGGGCCTCGTCGAAGACGGCGCGGGCGGTGTTTTCGTCCATTGCTTTGAGTGCGGCCACAATTTCGTCGCGGCTGGGGTTCGTGTCAGCCATGGGGGTTATTCGTCCTTTCCTAGGGTTGGTTTTCCTCTCCTGCACAGCCCTTTTGGCGGCTGCGAGTTTGGTGGCGGGGTCGATGACGTACGGGATGCCTCGATGCCCGCTAGTGGTGCGGTCGCGGGTTTTGGCCGCGATCCCGGCCGCGATGGCTTTTGGCGATGCCGGCGGCGGTGTTGGCGCGTCATGGCTCCGGATCGGTCATGCTGATTCGCCTTAATTCTCGGTGAGGTATTGGACCGCGAACCGGCCGACCGGGTCGCTCTCGTGCCAGAGGTACCACTGGTGGCATTCGTCGGAGCAGAACGACCCTCTCCAATTGGGCCCCTCGGTATCGGGTACGTACGGGCGGCCACATTGGCCGCAGTCAACGGTGCGCCGGCATTCCTCAGAGCAGAACCCCCAACGTTCTTCCTCTTCGCACCTCTGGCAGGGATACCGCACGGGTGTATCGCAGGTGCACGGGGAAGACGGTTTCTCGCCGGGGTTGGGGATGAACAGCCGCTCGCATCGCTCACAGACATGCCAGCCGTCATCGGTTATCACAGCGGCCTTCCGGATCACGAAGCCGGGCAGGGTGTTCTCGCAGCCTCCCAGGCGTTCAAGTCGCAAAAAAGCCTGATAGCTGCCGATCTGATACGCAATACAGGGTGGGATGACGTAGTCGTTGCTGGTGTCGGCCCAGGCGATGAGGCGGGCGTGTAGCTCGGCGGGGTCGGCAGTGGCCCAGTCGTCATCCGCACGGTCATGGTCGGTGGCGGTCATTTTGGATCCCCCTACTCTCAGGTGTTTGCTGGCGGTGTGGTGGGTTGGTTGGGTGAGGGTCTTTCAGCGGTCTCGCGGGACAATCGCGGAACTGCCAAAACCGACAAAACTAGGGGTTTTGTCAGCTATGCGGTTTTTGCGATTGGCCCGCGTGCGCGATACTTTTTCGACGGGGGTCGGCCACCCCCTTCCGGTTTCTTTTGCTGAATCGGCAGCAGATAGCCGTGATCGACCAATCTTTCGACAGCCGGCATCATGGCCTCGCGCTTCGGGAACCGGGTGCGGCTGAGCGCCCGGAACAGGTCTCGCTCGGAGATCACGTCGGGCTGGGCAACAGCATCTTGGCGCTGCCTGATGGTGAGTGCCTCAACGCGGGCGAGAACGTACACGGCGTCAGCCAGGCCCGGGTCGGCCTGCATCTCGGCGAACGCGGCGATGGCGCATGCTTTGAAGTAGCCGCCGAGGTTGGCCGCCGCCAAGACCGTCGAAACGTCGATCGGCTGGCGGTGGCCCTTCTCAGCGCCGAGATCGGCGAGGTGCAGCATCCCAGTGAGGCGCGCGATCAGACCGGTGTACTTGTTGCCCCAATCCTTCAGGTGAGCCAGCGGCCCTTCGTCGCGCAGCTCCACCTCGACGTTTTCGGCGATGGTGAGGATGGTTTCGCGGGCGCCGGCGGTGAGTTGCAGTCCCATGGGGTCGCCGCCCCAGCCCCGGAGGTCGGCGGCCAGGTCGGTGACAGCTAGGGCGTAGGCGTCGACGGTGTCTTGGTTGAGTGGCGCGACCCGGGAGAGGCGGTAGCCGACGCGGGAGACGGGCAGGGCGTAGCAGAAGCGGGCCAGTAGGCCGCGCCCCCGAAAGACCGGGTTGGCGGCGATGGTCTCTAAGACCTGAGGTTGAATCATTAGTCCGAGGGTCAGCGCCGGACAGGGGATGCAAGCGGGTGGCTGGCCTTTGCGGTCGATGGTCACCGGGTCGCCGCTGTGGCCTTTGGTGAATACGTCGATGTTGGGAATGTTGTGGCTGTAGCGGCCGCCGACAAGTTCGAACAGCCCGCCTTCAGTGGAGACAATCCCGAGTCTGCCGCCCTGCTCGGCGAGTAGGGCGCCGGTAGCTTCCGGGGTGATGTCGTCGGCGAGCAGCCTTGGAATAGGTGGGATTTCGATTTCCTCCACGGCGGCGGTGGCTTCGAGCGCCGCCTTGTCCTTTTCGGCGCGCTTCTCAGCGCCGGCGTTGACGGCGTCGGAGCGAAGTTTGGCGGCGTGCTTGATGGCTAGTTGCCGGGTGGCGATGGCCTCGGCGCGTTCGCGGTGCGCGGCCTTCGCTAGCCGCTGTTCGGCGGTGCGCAGAGGCGCTGTCATTGCCTGCTGCACAGCAGATTTGCGCTCGCCAGAGTATGCGATGGTGGCGCTGTAGATGACCAGCGGCTCGACCCATCCGGGGCGCACCTGGACGCGAGCGTTACCGCCCGTG
This sequence comes from Mycobacterium sp. E735, assembly GCF_001666955.1. Lineage (NCBI taxonomy): Bacteria > Bacillati > Actinomycetota > Actinomycetes > Mycobacteriales > Mycobacteriaceae > Mycobacterium > Mycobacterium sp. E735. Next base: position 28,971 of record NZ_LZIX01000284.1, read on the forward strand.
CATACGGAAATCGCGGTTAGCGCGGAGGTGCCAGCCATCGCCGGGTCAGTTTGGGTGGTCTCGGAGACCGCCTTAGCCATGTCCCGGTACGGGCCGGGAAGTGCGCTCAGAGGGAAGTCGGGTAGCTCCACCGGAGCGGACAGCGGGATCGGGTCATCGTCGAACTGGTCGGCGACGCCAGCGTCCTCGTTGCACCATTCGCGGTAGTCGTCGGCGTAGTCCTGCTCTCGGTTTCGGTCGTAAGCACTCATGCGATCCCCCGCCGGATGTAGCCGCTGCTACGTCGAGCGAATATCGCGGCGGCGATGGACCGCCAATCGGCCGCGCTTGCTACCTCGCGTGATGCTTCGGCGAGCCGTTCTTGGCCGCACTCGACCCTGAGGACGTGGTGGCGGGCGGCATCCAGCACCGCAGCCCACTTAGCCGGGTGGTTGTCGGGCAGGTCAAACCACGGCTGACTTCCCGCCATCGGCCAGTCGCCGGCGGCATCAAGGTAGGGCCGCACCCACTGGTGAAAGTCCCAGAACCGGACGGTAGCGCTACCCATCGGAGCCTGCCAGTTCGTACTGCGACGCCAGTCTGTCGAGCAGGGGCCAGGCCTCGGGGGGTAGTCGGCGGGCGGCCAGCCGCAACGCATCACGGAACCCGTACCCGAAACCGTCGCGCCATGCGCAGGCGTACCGCCCGACGTGTCGGGGGGTCGTTGTACGCTTGGCGGTGCTGGTGGTGGAGTTATCTGACTCTGCGGCGGTGTGCCGGCCTCCTAGGCGAGGGGCCGGCCGCGTCGTTTTCGGGCGGCCCCGCCGACCTCTGATCGCGACTCATGGCACTGGACTCCTGCGGGCCTGTCGTAGGACATGGTTGACAGCAGTTTCGCCGGTGGGGTCCAAATATGCTGTGACGCGGGCCATTTCGGGATCTGCCAGCATCCGGCGGCGCTGCTGTGCAGACAGTTGCAACTTGTTGGTCAGGAAGTCGAGGAACGTCCAGCCGTTATGCATCACCCGGGCCTCGTACTGGCGCACAATGCGGCTGACCCTGCTCGGTGACATTTCGACGCCGAGGTTGGCGAGGATGGCGTGAGTTGCCCTGATCGCGTGTTGTGTCTGGCTGCGGGCCTCGGCGCTGGTAGTTCCGCCGGATTGGGGCTTGGTGATAACCGGCGGCGGGCTCACACGGCACAGCCGGCATCGAGGGACTCAATGAACTCGCGGAGGGCAGCCTCCGAAACTAGTCTCCGGCGGCCAACCTTGATTGAGCGCAATTCGCCGGTGCCAAGTACTTCAAACACCTTGCTGCGGCCCAGTTTCAGCCGCTCCATCAGTGACTCGATGTCATGCAGACGGGCGACCTCTGTCGCCAGTGCTTCTGTCATGTGGACTCCTTGTATATCCGCACGTACTTGCCCACGCTTGTGGCCGTACTTGCAGAGTGACACGCCACTAATTTAGTGTCTACGTCACACAGTGACGACACTTCGAACTTTTCACTGTCCACAAAGGAGGCGATGTGCTGATCGGACTGCCCGATGGTGGGGAGTTAGAGGAATCAATGCGAGCGCAAATTGTGCCGGTCGGTGATCACGGCGTGCCGTCGCCGGTGGTGTACCGCCACGGCGGAGGCGAAGGCCAGCCCGCGCTGGAACTCACGCTTGAGGTCTGGAATGGTGTGCCAGTTTGCACCAGTCTTTCGATGACAGCGAAGCCGGACAATAACGTCCATATCCGTGCGAAAGACATCAAACTTGTTGCGACACAACTAGAGAACTCCATCGAGTACTGGATGTCTTTCCTCGCATATGTACGGGAGCCTGCGAAACCAGGTCGTCGAGGTTGGAAGCGTGAGCATTCGCCGTCAGCGCGCAGAGCGGCACTCGGGACGGTGCGGACTGCGCGCAGAGAGATTCGCCGGAAAATGACAGATGACCTTTTGCGGAATGTGGCCAGCACTTACAAAGCGGTGACTTCCGCCCGAACGGAAGCCGTTGCCCGCGCGTTTAATGTGTCGCACCGTACTGCCCAGCGGTACATCGAAAAGGCCAGGGAGGCAGGGCTATTATGAGCCGCCAGCAGTTGCCGCCGCAGATCCGCAAAGTCGTTGTGAAAGATCGCAAGTCAGGCCGCGAGGTAGTGCGGTATGAGGTGCGGGTGGACGGTGGGGTCAACCCGGCCACCGGGGCGCGACAGCAGACCAAGCGGCGCTACGCGACCGAACGGGAGGCGCGCGGCGGCCTGGCCGAGATCACCGGCCAGGCGGTAGCGGGCGTGTTCGTCGCCAAGGCGGCGACCAATGTGGAGATGGTCTGCGTGGACTATCTGCGAGGTCGGCACAATCTGCGGGCCAGCGCCAAGGCGAAGCTCGAATACGACCTGTCGCCGTTGCGTGAGCGCTACGGTGACCGGTCGGTGCAGTCGCTCACCAAAGCCGAGATCGACGCGCTGGTCGGAGATCTGGTCGCAGGCGGCACCAAGACGGCGAAGGGCCGCACACGGCGGCCATGGTCGGCGGTGTCGGTCAACAAAGCGATTGATGCCTGGTCGATGCTGCTCGCTGACGCGCAGCAGCAAGGGCTGGTGTCGCGCAACGTGGCCGAGCGTGTCTCACACGTGAGCGTCCGGCACCGCGACGTGGACACCTATACCGAAGCCGAAGTGCTGACACTGCTGGCGGCGCTCGACGGTGACAGGCTGGCGCACGCCTGGGAGCTGGCCCTGTCCGGCCTGCGACGCGGTGAGG
>NZ_LZIX01000285.1:0-23115 GCF_001666955.1 Mycobacterium sp. E735
CAAGACCGTGACGTCGCACCTGATGGGCATGGAGACCGTGACGCCCTTCGACAGCCTCATCGTCGCCGCCGGCGCGCGCCGCATCAGCGAGAAGGGCGCCGCCAGTTGGGAATTGGGGCTCGCAGCGGCGGCCGTGATGAATTGTGCGGCGTCCGGGCCGTCGACCTCCTGCACGTTGGGCGTGCCGAAGCTGAACAACTGCTGCGCGATCCCGGGGTTGCTGCCGCCGCCGATGATCGGGCCGCCGCCGCTCGACGTCATCGGGGGCAGCGCGGAACCGGGATCGGCGCCCGCCGGCGCGACACCGGCGACGGCGCCCAGCGCCAGCGCCGCCAGCGCCCGGCGGAGCGCGGTGAGTCTCATGCCCCTCATTCCAGCACGTGTGCGCGGCCCGTGTCAGCGGAAGGCGTCGCTGCCGGTGAACGCCTGGCCGAGCACCAGCTGGTGCATCTCGGGTGTGCCCTCGTAGGTGAGCACCGACTCCAGGTTGACCATGTGCCGGATCACCGGGTATTCCAGCGATATCCCGTTGCCGCCCAGGATGGTTCGCGCGGTGCGGCAGATCTTGATGGCCTCCCGGGTGTTGTTCAGCTTGCCGAAGCTGACCTGCTCGGGTCGCAGGCCGACGCCGTCCTTGAGGCGGCCCAGGTGCAGCGACAGCAGCTGACCCTTGTGCAGCTCGACCGCCATGTCGACGAGTTTCGCCTGGGTCAATTGAAATCCGGCGATCGGGCGCCCGAATTGGGTGCGCTGCGTGGCGTAGTCGAGCGCGGCCTGCCATGCCGACCGCGCCGCGCCCATCGAACCCCAGATGATGCCGTAGCGCGCCTCGGACAAGCACGACAGCGGCCCCCGCAGGCCCTTCGCCTCGGGCAGCATCGCCGAATCGGGCACCCGCACGTCGTCGAGCACCAGCTCGCTGGTGATAGAGGCGCGCAGCGACAGCTTGTGGTGGATGGTGTTCGCCGAGAAGCCGGGCGTCTTGGTGGGGACGATGAAACCGCGGACGCCGTCGTCGGTGGCCGCCCACACCACCGCGACATCGGCGACCGAGCCGTTGGTGATCCACAGTTTGCGGCCGTTCAGCACCCAATCCGAACCATCGCGGCGGGCGCGGGTTTTCATCGCGGCCGGGTCGGACCCCACGTCGGGTTCGGTCAGCCCGAAGCACCCCAGCAGTTCGCCGGTGGCCATGCCCGGCAACCACTCCTGCTTCTGCTGCTCGGACCCGAAATTCCAGATCGCGAACATCGCCAACGACCCCTGCACCGAGACCATCGACCGAATTCCGGAGTCTGCGGCCTCGAGCTCGGTACAGGCCAGGCCGTAGTGCACCGACGAGGCGCCGCCGCAGCCGTAGCCCTCCAGGTGCATGCCCAGCAGGCCGAGCTGGCCGAATCCCTTGGCGAGTTCCCGCACCGGCAGGTCGCCGATCTCGAACCACTCCGCGACGTAGGGCAGGACGTGTTCGGCGCAGAACTCTCTGACGGTGTCGCGCACCGCGAGCTCGTCGCTGGACAGGGAGGCGTCCAGGCCCAAGGGGTCATACCGGTCGAAGGCGGGAGGCTTTTTGGTGCTCATGGCCTTCAGCCTGCCACTAGGCCGCCCTCGGCAGGCCCGGCCGGTAGTCTCGCTGCATGCGACGGCCAGTGTGGCTCGTCGTGGACGTCGCCTGTGTGCTGGTCTTCTGCGCGGCTGGGCGTCGTAGCCACGACGAAGGACTCGACATCGCCGGGGTGGCCACCACCGCGTGGCCGTTCCTCACCGGAACCGCCGTCGGGTGGCTGGCGTCCCGCGCCTGGCGGCGCCCGACCGCGTTGATGCCCACCGGGGTGGTCGTGTGGCTGTGCACGGTGGTGGTCGGCATGGTGTTGCGCAAGCTGAGTTCCGCGGGCGTCGCGGCCAGTTTCGTGGTGGTGGCGGCGTCGGTCACCGCGCTGTTGTTGCTCGGCTGGCGGGCGGTCGTCGGGCTGACCGTGCGGCGCCGGTCCGGCGTCTGACCATGGCAACGGCGGCGGGCGTGGCGGTGACCGCGGCATTCGGCGCCGCCGCGCGCGCGGTCGCCACCAACAGGGGGCTGCTGAGCGATCCGTTCGCCGAGCCGTTGGTGCGCGCCGCCGGGGTGGACCCGCTCGCCCGCGTGATCGACGACGACCGGTTCGCCGCGGACGACGCGGGCGGCCCGAGGTTCCTGGACCTCTGCGCGGCGCACACCCGGTTCGTCGACGAGTTCGTCGCCGATGCCGTCGGGGCGGGCTTTCGTCAGGTGGTGCTGTTGGTGTCCGGCATGGACACCCGGCCGTACCGGTTGTGGTGGCCGCCCGGGACGACGGTTTACGAGATCGACCGGCCCGAGGTGCTCGACTTCAAAGCCGAAGTGCTGCGCGACCAGGGCGCCGAACTGACCGCGAGCCGGCGCGCGGTCGGCGTCGACCTGCACCAGGATTGGCCGGCCGCGCTGCGGCGCGTCGGCTTCGACGCCGCCGCGCCCACGGTGTGGGTCGCCGAGCAGTTGCTCATCGGCTACCTGACGCCGGCACTGCAGGACCGGGTGCTGCAGGGCGTCACCGCGATGAGCGCCGCCGGCAGCCGGCTCGCCTGCGATCACATGCCCACCTGGACCCCCCTGCTCCTGGAGGCGGAGCGGTCCTTCGTCGACGGCTGGCGCCGCCACGGCGTGGAGATCGACCTGGCCAGCCTGACGCATCCGGGCCGATACCACTACGTCCCCGAGTATCTGGGCGCCAACGGCTGGGTGACGGCGCAGCGCAGCGTCGGCGACCTGTCGGGCGCGATGGGGCTGCCGGCGCCCCCGCGTGGGGGGACGGACTTCGTCCCGGAATACCTCACCGCCACAAGGGTTTAGACGTTCATGCCGGGTTCTGACCAATCAGCGCTGCGGTTCGTGTCGGCCACGCACAACGATCCGCTGGCGCAGCCCCTGCTGGCCGAGCTGGCCGACGAGTACGCGCAGCGCTACGGCGGCACGCCGAGCACGCACTTGTCCTGGCTGCCGGTGCCGGAGGCGGAGCTGGCCGCGCCGGACGGTGGGCTGCTGATCGGGGTGCTCGACGGCGTGCCCGTCACCGGCGGCGCCTTTCGGCGGTACGACGCCGAGACCGCCGAACTCAAACGCATTTGGACCGACCGCGCGCACCGGCGGCGCGGTTACGCCCGAATCCTGCTCGCGGCGCTGGAGGCCGAGGCCGCCGCGCGCGGGTATCGGCGGCTGTACCTGATCACCGGCAACCGGCAACCCGAGGCCGAGGCGCTGTACGACGCGACCGGGTATACCCGGGTGCCCGCCGATCCGCTGCCGTCCTGGGGACCGTTCGTCCCGATCGCCTTCGAGAAATGGCTGGTTCTCGACGGTCAGTGAGTTTCACCGAGTGTGGGGTCTACGGACGAATTTCGGGCCGTTGGTGTACCCAGGGCCCACACTCGGCGCCACCAGGCTTCAGCTTTCGGCGAGCGCGAGGGCCGCCGCGGTCGCCTCCCGAATCGGCCCCCGCCACACGTCGCCGTGGCCCGGCAGCAGGACCTCGGTCTCCAGCAGCGCGAGCGCGGACAGGGTGCGGATGCAGTCCTGTTGGTTGTAGCTGAAGATCGCCGGCAGCAGTTGCGGCCCGCTGCGGCGCAGTAGTGGGTGCCCGGTGATGAGGGCGTCGCCACTGACCAGCACACCGTCGACCAGATACGAGCAGTGCCCGTTGGTGTGGCCGGGGCTGAAGACCGGGCTCGGTTGGCCCGGCAGGCTCGCGGCCAGCTCCGCGGTCAACGCCCGAGCGGTCGGGATGCCGTCGCGGATCAGGCCGCCGCTGCGGACCACGTGGGCCGTCCACTTGGCCCACCGGGGCCGCCAAATGCGCAGCGCCACATCGACAATAGACACCTGCTCGAGGTACTCCCGCTTCGCGTGCCCCACCTCGTCCGCGTGGCAGTAAACCGGGATGCCGTGCGCGTCGGCGAACCAGATCGCGGTGCCCAGGTGGTCGATGTGTGCGTGCGTCAACACGATGGCGCGCACGTCGTCCGGGCCGAAGCCCAGCGCGGACAGCGAGGCCAGCACGTCCTGGCGGTCGCCGGGATAGCCGGCGTCGATCAGCATCACGCCGTTGTCGTCGGTGACCAGAGTCCAGTTGACCGCCTCGCCCTGGGCGAGGTGAACCCGGTCGGTGACTTGAACGAGCTCCGCCATGCCCGCGAGTGTAGGCGGAGGAGTAGAAATGACCCGTGGCTGAACTGAAACTTGGATACAAGGCATCCGCCGAACAATTCGCACCGCGCGAGCTCGTCGAACTCGCCGTCGCCGCCGAAGCGCACGGCATGGACAGCGCAACCGTCAGCGATCACTTCCAGCCCTGGCGGCACAAGGGCGGGCACGCCCCCTTCTCGCTGGCCTGGATGACCGCCGTCGGCGAACGCACCAAGCGGATCGTGCTGGGCACCTCGGTGTTGACGCCGACCTTCCGGTACAACCCCGCCGTCATCGCCCAGGCCTTCGCCACCATGGGCTGCCTTTACCCGAACCGCATCTTCCTCGGTGTGGGAACCGGCGAGGCGCTGAACGAGATCGCCACCGGATACGAGGGCGAGTGGCCCGAGTTCAAGGAACGCTACGCGCGGCTGCGCGAGTCGGTGCGGCTGATGCGCGAACTGTGGCTCGGCGACCGCGTCGACTTCGACGGCGAGTACTACAAGACGAAGGGCGCCTCGATCTACGACGTGCCCGAGGGCGGCATCCCGATCTACATCGCCGCGGGCGGACCGCAGGTGGCCAAGTACGCCGGGCGCGCAGGCGACGGATTCATCTGCACCTCCGGCAAGGGCGAAGAGCTCTACAAGGACAAGCTCATCCCCGCGATGCGCGAGGGCGCCGAAGCGGCGGGCAAGAACGCGGATGAGATCGACCGGATGATCGAGATCAAGATCTCCTACGACACCGACCCGGAGCTGGCCCGCGAGAACACCCGGTTCTGGGCGCCGCTGTCGCTGACCGCCGAGCAGAAGCACAGCATCGACGACCCGATCGAGATGGAGAAGGCCGCCGACGCGCTCCCGATCGAGCAGATCACCAAGCGCTGGATCGTCGCGTCGGACCCCGACGAGGCCGTCGAAAAGGTCAAGGACTACGTCGACTGGGGGCTCAACCACCTGGTGTTCCACGCGCCCGGCCACGACCAGCGCCGGTTCCTCGAGCTCTTCGAAAAGGACCTGGCCCCCAGGCTGCGGCGACTTGCCTGAACCCTCGGCCATCTACATCGCCGCTCCGGAACCGGAGACCGGCAAGTCGACGCTCGCGCTCGGGCTGCTGCACCGCCTGACCGCGACCGTCGCCAAAGTGGGTGTGTTCCGGCCCATCACGCGCGTGCCCGACGGCAAGGACCACGACTACATCCTGGATCTGCTGCTGCAGCACACCACCGCGGGCGTGCCCTACGAGCAGTGCGTCGGCGTCACGTATCAGCAACTGCACGCCGACACCGACGCCGCGATCGCCACCATCGTCGACGCCTATCACGCGATGGCCGACGACTGCGACGCGGTGGTGATCGTGGGCAGCGACTACACCGACGTCGCGCGGCCGGCCGAGCTCTCCGTCAACGCCCGGATCGCCGTCAACCTCGGTGCGCCCGTGCTGCTCACGGTCAGCGGCCGGGGCCGGACCCCCGACGAGGTGGCCGGCGTCGTCGCGGCGTGCCTGGCCGAGCTGTCCAACCAGCGCGCCCACGCCGCCGCGGTGGTCGCCAACCGCTGTGAACCGGCTCAGCTGGACGAGGTCGCCGAAGCGCTGGAGGCCTTCACCCAGCGCAGCTACGTGCTGCCCGAGGAGCCGCTGCTGTCGGCTCCGACGGTGGCCGAACTCGAAAAGGCCGTCGGCGGAACGCCGGTCAGCGGTGAGGCGTCGCTGCGCGAACGCGAGGTCACCGGCGTGCTGGTCGCCGGCATGACCGCCGACCACGTGCTGGAACGGCTGAGCGACGGCATGGCGGTGATCACCCCCGGCGACCGGTCGGACGTGGTGTTGGCCGTGGCGAGCGCCCATGGGGCCGAAGGGTTTCCGTCGCTGTCCTGCATCGTCCTCAACGGCGGCTTCCAGCTGCACCCTTCCATCGCGGCGCTGGTCGCCGGGCTGCGGCTGCGGCTGCCGATCATCGCCACCACGCTGGGCACCTACGACGCGGCCAGCGCCGCCGCGGCGGCGCGCGGCCGCGTCACGGCGAACTCGCTGCGCAAGATCGACACCGCGCTGGAGCTGATGGACCGCTACGTCGACGTCCCGGATCTGCTTGAACAGCTTGCCATTCCGATTCCCACCGTGACCACGCCGCAGATGTTCATCCACCGCCTGACGCTGCAGGCGCGGGCGGATCGCAAGCACATCGTCCTGCCCGAGGGGGACGACGACCGCATCCTCAAGTCGGCCGGCCGGGTGCTGCAGCGCCGCGTCGCCGACCTCACCGTGCTGGGCGACGAAGCGCAGATCCGGCAGCGCTCGGGGGAGCTCGGGGTGGACCTCGACGGCGCGCAGGTGATCGACCCGCGCACCAGCGACCTCCGCTCCCGGTTCGCCGATCAGTACGCCGAGCTGCGCAAGGCCAAGGGTGTCACCGCCGAGCACGCCCGCGAGATCATGCGCGACGCCACGTATTTCGGCACGATGATGGTCTACAACGGCATGGTCGACGGCATGGTGTCGGGCGCCGCCCACACCACGGCGCACACGGTTCGGCCGGCCTTCGAGATCATCAAGACCGTGCCCGACGTCTCGACGGTGTCCAGCATCTTCCTGATGTGCCTGCCCGACCGGGTGCTGGCCTATGGCGACTGCGCCATCATCCCGAACCCGACGCCGGAGCAACTGGCCGACATCGCGATCTCCTCCGCCCGCACCGCATCGCAATTCGGCATCGAACCGCGGGTGGCGATGCTGTCGTACTCGACCGGCGAGTCGGGCACCGGTGCCGACGTCGACAAGGTCAGAACCGCAACCGAATTGGTGCGCCGGCGGGCGCCGGAGCTGCCGGTCGAGGGGCCCATCCAGTACGACGCCGCGATCGAACCGTCCGTCGCGGCCACCAAGCTGCGTGGCTCGCCGGTGGCCGGCCGTGCCACCGTGCTGGTGTTCCCCGACCTCAACACCGGCAACAACACCTACAAGGCCGTGCAGCGCAGCGCCGGGGCGATCGCCATCGGGCCGGTGCTGCAGGGCCTGCGCAAGCCGGTGAACGACCTGTCCCGCGGCGCGCTGGTCGAAGACATCGTGAATACCGTTGCCATCACCGCGATCCAGGCCCAGGACGTCCGTGACTAGCGCGAACCGGGCCGTGCTGGTGATCAACTCCGGCTCGTCGTCGCTGAAATACCAGTTGGTCGAACCGGATTCGGGTGTCGCCCGCGCGACCGGCAACGTCGAACGGATCGGGGAGGAGTCGTCACCGGTTCACGACCACGACGCGGCGCTGCGCCAGGCCTTTGACGCGCTGTCCGAGAAGGGGATCGACCTCGGGAATTGCGGACTGGTGGCGGTGGGCCACCGAGTCGTACACGGCGGCAACACCTTCTACAAGCCGACGCCGGTGGACGACGCGGTGATCCGCAAGCTCGACGAATTGTCCGAACTGGCGCCGCTGCACAACCCGCCGGCGGTCAAGGGAATCGAGGTGGCCCGCAAGCTGCTGCCCGATGTCCCGCACATCGCGGTCTTTGACACGGCGTTCTTCCACGACATGCCGCCCGCCGCCGCGACCTATGCGATCGACCGCAGCTTGGCCGAACGCTGGAAGATCCGCCGTTACGGGTTTCACGGCACGTCGCACCGCTATGTGAGCCAGCAGGCCGCCGCCTTCCTGGACCGGCCGCTGGGCGGCCTGAAACAGATTGTGCTGCACCTGGGTAACGGCTGCTCGGCGTCGGCGATCGCCGGTAGCAGGCCGCTGGACACGTCGATGGGCCTGACGCCGCTGGAGGGTCTGGTGATGGGCACCCGCAGCGGCGACATCGACCCCAGCATCGTCAGCTACCTCTGCCACGTCGCCAAAATGGGCGTCGACGAGGTGGAATCCATGCTCAACCAGCGGTCCGGGGTGGTCGGGCTGTCGGGCGAGCGCGACTTCCGGCGGCTGCGCACCATGATCGAATCCGGCGACGCCGCAGCGCAATTGGCCTACGGCGTGTTCACCCATCGGCTGCGCAAATACATCGGCGCCTACCTGGCGGTGCTGGGACACACCGACGTCATCAGCTTCACCGCCGGCATCGGGGAGAACGACGCGGCGGTCCGCCGCGACGCGGTGGCGGGCCTGGAGGAGCTGGGCATCGTGCTCGACGAGCGCCGCAACCTCGGCGGCGGCAAGGGTGCCCGGCAGATCTCCGCCGACGAATCTCCGATCGCCGTGCTGGTGATCCCGACCAACGAGGAACTGGCCATCGCCCGCGACTGCGTGAGCGCGCTAAGCGGTTAGGAAGCCGAGGCTCTTCCGCCCGGCGCCCACCGACGGCGCGGGATCCGTCCCCACGGTCCGCGAGAGCAGCTCGTGGTACACGTCGCGAAAGTCGGTGGTGTACTTCAGGTCCCCGTTATCGAGGTCGGTGAGGCTGGGTTCGTCGCCGTAGAAGCCGCCCCGAACGGGCGCGCCCGCGACGAAGACGGGACCGGCGGTGCCGTGATCGGTGCCCTGGGACGCGTTGGCGCGCACCCGGCGGCCGAACTCCGAATACGCCAGCACGACGACGTTGCGGCCGGCGACCCGCTGCAGGAACGAGGTCACCGCCTCATCGAACGTCGCGAGCAGCCGCTGCTGCGTGGCCCGTTCCCCGGCGTGCGTGTCGAAGCCGCCCAATTGCACCGTGTAGACCCGTGTCGGCACGCGGGCCTGGACCGCCTCGGCCACCAGGCTCAGTTGTGCGGACAGGGAGTTACCTTGGTTTCCTGCGGCTTTCACCGATTCGAAGGCGTTGGCGGTGGTGCGGGCGGCCCGGTAGGCCTTGCACACCGCGGCCATCGCCGGGGTGTCGTCGCGGTCCTCGGCGCCGAGCGCGCCCATCAGCGTGTCGAGGCCCTGTCCGGTCGGCTCCGGGGCCGTGGAAAGCGCGGCGGCGGTGTGCTTTTCGCCCACCGCGAGTGGCGGAAGCACGGGACCGATGTTGACCGCCCGCAGCGGGTCGTCGCCGGTGGCGTCGAGCCAGCGGCCGATCCAGCCCGTCGACACGGGCTCGGCGGGAGACGCCGTCTGCCAGATATCCATGGACCGGAAGTGGCTGTGGTCGGGCCGCGGATAACCCACTCCCCGCACGATGGCGAGCTGCCGCCGGCCCCACAACTGCGCCAGACCCTTCAGGGCGGGGTTGAGACCAAGCGCCTCGTCGAGGTGCAGGACGTCGCCCGGGGCGTAGGCCAGTTCCGGCCGGGCGTCGTGATACGCGTTGTCCGCGTAGGGGATCAGGGTGTTGATCCCGTCGTTGCCGCCGTAGAGCGTGACCAGCACCAGCACGCCCGCGCCGTCGGCCAGCGGCCGGTCCCCGGCGGCGCGCATCAGGTCGGGCCAGCGGACCGCCACCGCCGTCGACAACAGGCCGGCCGCGCCCACACCCGCGCTGGCGGCCAGGAATCTGCGGCGGTTCATCTCGGGCATCGTGTTCTCGCTAGGACGTCAGGTATTCGGGGGTGTTGACCGCGGCGGCGACCAGTTGCGGCGGGTTGCGCACCAGGGGTTGCAGCGCGTCGGCGGTCCGGTCCGACCAGTCGCCGACGCCGATCAGGTAGCCGACCGCGTCGATGCGGTCACCGGGCGCGGCGCTTTCGACGCCGGACAGGTCGCCGGCGTGCGCGAGCCGGTTGGCGGCCCGCAGCCGCGCCTCGGCGCTTGCGGTGGACAGCCACACCTGGCCCTGCGGCCAGCCGCCGACGCTCGGCGGATAGAACGGCCGCTGCCCGAGGGCGTGCAACGTCGCGTCGGTGACTTTTCGAGTGGATGGGTCGAGGGGCACCCGCAGGGCGCGCATGACGCCGACGAGCCATTCGACGGGCGGGTTGACGACAGTGGCCCGGCCGTGGACGAACTCGTCGTCGGTGAGGATCGCCCGGGTCAGCGCACGCAGGTCCCGGCCGGGGCCGTACGCGGCGACCAGCCTGTCGAGCGTGGGGCGCGACGGCGGATCATCGGAGGCCAGCTGTCGCCACAACCGTCCCGCGACGTACTCCGCCGACTTCGGCTGGGCCAGCACGGCGTCGCAGAACCCGGCGGCGTCGAAGTCACGGGTCTGCCCGAACAGCGTCTTGGCCGCGCCGTCATGGCGTTTCGGGGCCAGCGTCGTGTTGCCGTCGGCGCCGATCAGCCAGCCCGTCAGCGCGCGGGCGCCGTTGCGCACGTCGTCCTCGGTGTAGCCGTTGCCGTGTCCCAGCGTGAACAGCTCCATGAACTCGCGAGCGAGGTTCTCGTTCGGTGCCTTGGCGGTGCTGCTCTGCCCGTCCAGCCAGCGCAGCATCGCGGCGTCGGTCAGCATCGCGTAGGCCAGGGTGCGGAAGTCGCCCAGCGACAGGGTGCGCAGCTTCTGGTTCTGTGCGGCCATGTACGCCGCGACCCGGACCTTCTGCGCGGAGGTGGCGAAGTGGTTGTGCCACAACAGGGTCAGCTTCTCACCAAGCGGCTGCCGCACGCTGACCATGCGGTGCAGCCACCAGTCGGACAACGCGCGCTGCTGCTCGGAGAGCTGCTGGTTGTACTGCTTGCGGGCCGCGGGCGCGGCGGACTTTCCGGGCGGTCGGGGTGGCGTCAACGTCGGCATCGGGCTGGCGATCGCTCCCGGGTCGGCATCGGGATTCGCGGCCAGCATGGCATCGACGTAAGTTGGCCAGTCGCCGCCCAGTGCGGCGTCCACCTCGGGTCCGGTCACCCCGAACCCGGCTCGCCGTAGCGCGCGGGCCGTGCTGACCCATGCGGTGGACTGCCCAGGCATGGGTCAACTCTGCGGCATGGACCTATGTTTTCCCTGTGGATGGCCGCACACGAGGCTCTGCGGTGCGGTGCGAACCTTCCCGGCATGGAACAACCCTTCCTCGGCAGCGAGGCCCTGCGGTCGGGCGTGCTGAGCCGCCATGAACTGCGGGCCCGTTACCGCCCCGTCTTCCCGAACGTCTACCTGCCCGACGACGCCCAGCTCTCGCTGGAGCTGCGCATCCGGGCGGCCTGGCTGTGGTCGGGGCGCAGGGCGACGGTGGTCGGGGCCGCCGCCGCCAGACTGCATGGCGCCGAATGGATTCCCGACGACGTGCCCGTCGAGCTGGCGCATGCCAACGGCCGCCCGCCGCGCGGCGTGCTGACGCGGCGCGGTGTGCTGCTGGACGGCGAGACGCAGCTCGTCGGCGGCTACCCGGTCAGCACGCCCGAGCGCACCGCCTTCGACATCGGCCGGCGCGGGGCTGTGCGCTCGGCCGTCGCGCGGCTGGACGCACTGGCCCGGGCGACGGGCTTCAAGGCCGACGACGTGCTGCGCGTCGCGGGATGCCATCCCGGCTCGCCCGGCCTGCGGCGCCTGGAAGCCGCGCTGGCGCTGTTCGACCCCGGGTCGCAGTCGCCCAGGGAGAGCTACCTGCGGCTGCTCCTGATCGACGGTGGCCTGCCGCGGCCCCAAACACAGATCCCGGTGCTAGCCGACGACGGCATTCCCTTCGCCTACCTCGACATGGGCTGGGAGGAGCACCTGGTGGCGGTCGAATACGACGGCGACCAACACCGCACCGACCGGCGGCAATACGTCAAGGACATTCGGCGCGCCGAGATGCTCGAGGAGTTGGGCTGGATCGTCGTCCGGGTGGTCGCCGAGGACCGGCCGGCCGCGATCGTGCGGCGGGTTCGCGCCGCGCTGGCCGCATCGCGTGTGCGCTCAGGGCTTTGAGCGTGCGCTCAGGGTGGGGCCGTACGGCGTGTCGCCGCCCTGGACGCACATGCGATCGCGCCAAGGGCGCAACTCAGAACGTGCTCGTCGGCCGCACCCGGTTCGCCATGTCCACCAACGCGTAGCGGTGCCGCTGGGTGGGCGCCACCCGGGCGAGGTTGCGCAGCGCGGCCTCGACGCCCAGGCGCAGCCCGTGCTCGGTGAACGGGAAACCCAGAATGTGATTGGTGCTGGCCCTGTTGTCCTCCAGCCAGTCCATCGCACAGCCCAGCACCAGCGCGCGGATCTGCAGCACCCGCGGTTCGGTCGGGGGCAGCGCCTCCACCCGCCGGGCGGCGTCGCGGATGTCCTCCTCGGTGATCTCGCTCTTCGACCGGCCGGACAGCAGGGTCACCGCACTCGTCAGCCGCGCGGTGGTGAAATGCCTTGAGGTGGGCGGCACCTCGTCGAGCGTGCGCACCGCGCCGGCGCGATCGCCCTCGGCGGACAGCCATCTGGCCAGCCCGAAGGCCGCCGAGATCACCCCGTCGTTGGTCTTCCACACCGTCTGGTAGTACCTCTGCTCGTCGACGTCACCGGCCAGCTCGGCGGTGGCCGCCAACGCCAGCTTGGGCGCCAGCTCGCCGGGGAAGGTATCCAGTACCTCGGTGAAATGCGTTCTGGCGGAGTCGTAGTCGCCGGTGAGCAGCTCGGCGACGGCCCGATACCAAACCAGCCGCCACTGCCAGCCAACCCGCTCGGCCAGGTCGTCCAGCTTCCGGGTGGCCTTGGCCACGTCGCCCAGGTCGAGCAGCGCGCGAACCTCCATCAGCGGCAACTCGGTCGACTCGGACACCTCGACGCCGTCGGCGTCCAGCGTGCCGTGGCGGGCCGCGCGCAACGAATCCAGGGTCTGCACCGGCTGAGAGAGGACCGTCGCCTGCAGCACGGGGGCGGCGACGTCGGCCGGGTCGACCAGCGGCACCTGTAGCGCCGTGACGATCTCGCGGGCCGTCAGCCGCTCCGAGTGGACCTGGCCGTCCAGGTAGACGTCGGTGTGCGCGACCAGCAGGTCCACCCCGAACGTCGAGCGGCTCGGGCTGAAGATGGTCGACAGGCCCGGCCGCGGCACGCCGGTGTCCTGGGCGACGACCTCCCGCAGCACGCCCATCAGCTGGGCGGACAACTCTTCGGTGCTGGCGAATCGGCGCCGCGGGTCGGGGTCAATGGCGCGGCGCAGCAACCGCCGGTACGAGTCGTAGGTCGCCAGCACGGGGTCGTCGTCGGGCAGGCCGTCGACGTAGCGGCCGTTGCGGGTGGGCAGGTTCACCGTCAGCGCCGCGAGGGTGCGCCCCACGGTGTAGATGTCGGTCGCGACCGTCGGGCCGGTCCGCACGATCTCGGGCGCCTGGAATCCCGGCGTGCCGTAGAGGTAGCCGAACGAGTTGACGCGCGACACCGCCCCCAGGTCGATCAGCTTCAGCTGCTCCTCGGTCAGCATGATGTTCTCCGGCTTGAGGTCGTTGTAGACCAAGCCGATCGAGTGCAGATACGTCAGCGCCGGCAGGATCTCCAGCAGGTAGGCGATGGCCTCGGCGACGGGGAGCTTCTTGTCCTTGCCGTGCTTGAGCGGCTGCCCGCCGATGTACTCCATGACGATGTAGCCGACCGGGTTGCCGCCGCGGTCCTTGTGCTCGACGAAGTTGAAGATCTGCACGATCTGCGGGTGGACCACCTCGGCGAGGAACTGCCGTTCGGCCATCGCGATCGCCTGCGCCTCGGCGTCGCCCGAATGCACCAGGCCCTTGAGCACCACCGGGCGGTCGTTGACGTTGTGGTCGACCGCCAGGTACACCCATCCCAGCCCGCCGTGCGCGATGCAGCCCTTGACCTCGTACTGGTTGGCGACGATGTCACCCGGGTTCAGCTGTGGCAGAAACGAATACGCGCTGCCGCAGGCGGGGCACCAGCCCTCCGACTTGCCCTTGCCCTCCTTGCCGGACCGGCCGACCGGTTTCCCGCAGTTCCAGCAGAACCGCTTGCCCTCCGGCACCACCGGGCTGGTCATCAGGGCCTCGAGCGGGTCGATGTCGCGCACCCGCGGAATCTCGACCAGGCCGCCGCCGAGGTGGCGGACCGGTGGCAGCACCCGCGTCCCCACCGTCACCCGGTCTTGCGGATCGCTGTCCAGGGTGCCCAGCGAGATGTGCGGAAAGTCGTCGTCGTCATCTTCGAAGTCGGGTCGGAACAGCGCCTGGGTGGCCTGGATGCGCCCCGTGGTCGGGCCGCCGCCCTGCGTGTCCGGCGGCTGGGTGCCCGGGCTTTCGTCGGCGCCGGTTTCCGGCTGCTCGATCTTCTCCGACTCGGCCATCAGTCCAGATACCTCGGCGTCGGTGGCGCGGGCGCGGGCCCCAGCACCGTCAACCACTTGCGGTACAACGTGTTCCACGTGCCGTCCCGGCGGATCCGCTCCAGGGTGCCGTTGACGAACCGGACCAGCCCGGTGTTGGTCAGGTTGACCCCGATGCCGTAGGGCTGGGTGGCCATGTTGGGTCCGACGATGTGCAGGTAGGGGTCCTCCTCGACCAGCCCGGCCAGGATCGAGTCGTCGGTGCTGACGGCGTCGATCTCGCGCTGCTGCATCGCCACCAGGCAGTCGGCCCAGTTGACCACCGACACCACGATCGGCGGCGGGTCGATCTGGCGGATCCGGTGCAGCGACGTGGTGCCCTTGGCCACGCACACCCGCTTACCCGACAGGTCGCTCACCTTGGCGATCGGGGAATCCCGCGGCGTCAGGATGCGCTGGTTGGCGTCGAGGTAGACGGTCGAGAAGTTGACCTGCTTGCGCCGGTCGCAGGTGATGGTCATGGTCTTGACCACCACGTCGACTTCGGAGTGCTGCAGGGCGGTGACGCGCTCGTCGGACGACAGGATGCGGTATTCGACGTGCGACGGGGCGCCGAAGATGTCGCGGGCGATCTCCCCGGCGATGTCGACGTCGAAACCGGTGATCTCGCCGGTGATCGGGTCGCGGAAGCTGAACAGGTTGCTGCCGATGTCGAGCCCGACGATCAGCCGGCCGCGGGCGCGGATGTCGGCGACCGCTGCGTCCGCCTCGGCCTTGGTGGGGAAGGGCCGCAGGCTCGCGGTCAGGTCGCAGCTCTGGCTGGCGTCGTCGGCCGGCAGTGGCGGCTCCGGCGGCAGCTGCTGCATGCCGACCGGGGTGGGCGGCGGCAACGTCGGCACGTTGGGAACCGACAGCGATTCCGTGTGCGAGCAGCCCGCGACCGCGGCCACCGCGGCGAGCGCGGCGCCCGCCCGCCGCAACCGGCCCGGCCGCGTCGTCATCGATACTCTCTCAGCCGGGGCCACAGGCCCAGGGCCACCGCGATGGCGGCGCCGAGGCTGAGCACCACGCCGCCCACCTGGGCGCCGGACAGCCCGCTGCGCGCGCTCAGGACGTCGTTGCGCAGGTGGTTGCGGCTCTGGTCGATGGCCTTCACCAACTGGTCCTCGAGCTTGTCGAACGCCGGGGTGGAGTCGTCCTCGCTGCTGCCGAGCGCCACCTGCGTGGCCGCGCGGTAGTTGCCCACCGAGATGTAGGAGTTGATTCTGTCGTTGGCCTGCCGCCAGCGCAGCAGCAGCTGGTCGGCGCCCTCCAGGTCGGGCTTGTCGACGGCGTCGCTGCGGACCATGTACTGGTCCAGCTGGGAGTGCATGGAGTCGATGCGCTGATAGAACGACTGCTTGCGCTTCTCCTCGTCTCCGCGGCGGATCAGCGACAGCGTCTCGTCGGCGCGGGCCTGCTGGGCGGTGATCGCGACGTTGGTCACGATCCGCAGCGAGTCCGCGGCGGTGTTCTTGGCGCTACGGCTGGCGGCCGTGGAGATCGTTAGCGCAGTTCCGACCCATACCACCATGACGAGAATAGCGAGGCCGCCCACGACCAGTCCCGGGTTGATCCGGCGCCTGGTGCGCCGGGCCAGCCACCGATGGGAGAAGGCGCCGAAGACCGCGGTCGCGGTGACCACCAGGATGACCGGCGCCGGAATCTGCGTGGACGCGGTGGTTTCGGCGTCCACCCGCTCCGACGTCGCCTGATACAGCTGCGCCGCGTCGGGCAGGATCGTCGACTGCATGAGCCCCGAGGCTTCCGACAGGTACGACGAACCGACCGGGTTGCCCTCCCGGTTGTTGGTGCGGGCGATTTCGATCAGGCCGGTGTAGACGGCCAGCTCGGCGTTGATCCGGCCCAGCAGCTGCACCAGCGGTTCGTCGGTCAGCCCGCTGGACGCCCGGGTCACCGCCACCGTCGCGTCGGTGATGGCCTGCTCGTAGCGCTGGCGGACGGGCGGCGGCTCGGCCTCGGCGATGAACGCCGTGGCCGCCGCGGCGTCGGCCACCGAGAGGGTCGTGTAGAGCCGTCCGGCGGCGAACGACAGCGGTTCGGTGTGGTTGAGCACCGTGGTCAGCACCTGCTGGCGGTGGTTGATGGTGGTCGACGTGGCGAAGGCGCAGATGCCGCCGAGCACGGCCAGCACGATTCCGATGCTGAGGATGCGGCCGGGTGTGGTGGAGATGAACCACCAACGCGGGTGGGCTGGTTCGGCCGGCGACCGCGACCCCTGCGGTTCCGTCGACGGGTGCGCCAGCTCAACCGTCACGTCGAATCAGCCCTCATCTTTCGCGGCCACTGGAACGCTGCACGAAACTCTATAAGCGAATTCTAAGAGAATGTCGCGGCAGATGGGTGGAGGCAGACCAATTGACCAGCCGATCACGTGCATATCCTGAACGCGTGCAGGGCGACGGTGACGGCTGGGTGGTTTCCGACAGCGGCGCCCACTATTGGGGCCGTTTCGGCGCGGCGGGTCTGCTGCTGCGCGCCCCGCGGCCGGACGGCACCCCCGCGGTGCTGTTGCAGCATCGCGCGGTGTGGAGCCACCAGGGCGGGACCTGGGGACTTCCGGGCGGGGCGCGGGACAGCCACGAGACCCCGGAGGAGACGGCCGTCCGCGAGGCGCACGAGGAGGCCGGCCTGCAGGGCGAGCTGCTGACCGTGCGGTCCGCGGTGGTCACCGCCGAGGTCGCCGGGCTCGGCGGCACGCGCTGGACCTACACCACGGTCGTCGCCGACGCGGCCGAGCCGCTGCCCACCGTGCCCAACCGGGAGAGCGCCGAGATGCGCTGGGTCGCCGAGGACGAGGTGGCCGAGTTGCCGCTGCACCCCGGCTTCGCGGCGAGCTGGCAACGGCTGCGCACCGCCACAGCGCTGGTGCCGCTGGGCCAGGGCGACGAACGACGGCGTCACCTGCCGCGCACGATCGAGATCGAGGCCGGCGTCTTCGTCTGGTGCATGCCGGGCCCCCCGCTGCAGGCCGACACGGCGCCGCTGCATCCCCGCATCAGCTCCGTGCTGCAAGCGCTGAGCTGAGCCGCTGCGCCGCCGCGCGCGGGTCGGAGGCCGCGGTGATCGCCCGCACCACCACGATGCGCCGGGCGCCGGCGGCGAGCACTTCCGGCAGCCGCTGCTCGTCGATGCCGCCGATGGCGAACCACGGCTTGTCGCCGCCGAAACCGGCCGCCGCCCGCACCAGCCCCAGGCCCGGGGCGTCCCTGCCCGGCTTGGTCGGGGTGGGCCAGCACGGGCCGACGCAGAAGTAGTCGGCCTCGCCCTCGGCGGCAGCGGCGGCCTGGTCGACGTCGTGGCTGGACAGGCCGAGCAGCACGTCCGGGCCGAGGAATTCGCGGGCCACGTCCAGCGGCAGGTCGCCCTGCCCCAGGTGCAGCACGTCGGCGCCGGCGGCGCGGGCGATGTCGGCCCGATCGTTCACCGCGAACAGCGCGTGGTGACGCCTGGCCGCGTCGGCCAGGACCACGCACGCGGCCAGCTCGTCGCGCGCCTCCAGGGGCCCGAATCGCTGCTCACCGGGCGATCCCTTGTCGCGCAGCTGGATGATGTCGACCCCGCCGGCCAGGGCGGCGTCGGCGAACTGGGCCAAATCGCCGCGCTCGCGGCGCGCGTCGGTGCAGAGATATAGCCGCGCGGCCGCCAGCCGGGTAACTCGCTGATGCACACCGCGACGCTAGCGCGCTAGCGTGGAGGCCGAAGAACGTGCAGACACGGGAGTCCCGGGAACGGGGTCTGAGAGTGGGCGCGCCTGCCCTTACCGTCACACCTGATCCGGGTCATGCCGGCGAAGGGAGGCCCCCGGAATGGACGGGATGCCATCGGAGCTCGGGTCGCTGGCCGTCATCGGTGGCGGCGTCATCGGCCTGGCGGTGGCGCGCCGGGCGGCGCAGGCCGGGTGGTCGGTGCGGGTGCACCGCACCGCCGAGAACGGCGCGTCGTGGGTCGCCGGCGGCATGCTGGCCCCGCACAGCGAAGGCTGGCCCGGCGAGGAGCGGTTGCTGCGGCTGGGCCTCGAGTCGCTGCGGCTGTGGCGCGAGGGCGGCTTCCTCGACGGGCTGCCGCCGCAAGTGGTCACCGCCCGCGAGTCCCTGGTGGTGGCGGTCGACCGGGCCGACGTCGCGGACCTGCGCACCGTCGCCGACTGGCTGTCCGCGCAGGGGCACCCCGTGGTCTGGGAGTCGGCCGCCCGCGATCTGGAACCGCTGCTGGCGCAAGGCATCCGGCATGGCTTTCGGGCGCCCACCGAGCTGGCCGTGGATAACCGCGCGGTGCTGGACGGCCTGTCCGCGGCGTGCGAGCGCCTCGGCGTGCGCTGGGCGCCGCCGGCGCGCGACCTGTCGGTCGACGGCGACGCCGTGGTGATCGCCAACGGGATCGACGCCCCCGCGCTGTGGCCGGGCCTGCCGGTGCGGCCGGTGAAGGGCGAGGTGCTGCGGTTGCGGTGGCGGCGTGGGTGTATGCCGGTGCCGCAGCGCGTCATTCGCGCCCGCGTCCACGGGCGCCAGGTGTACCTGGTTCCCCGCGCCGACGGGGTGGTCGTCGGCGCCACCCAATACGAACACGGGCGCGACACCGCCCCGGTGGTGTCGGGGGTGCGGGACCTGCTCGACGACGCCTGCGCGGTGTTGCCGGCGCTCGGCGAATACGAGTTAGCCGAGTGCGCCGCCGGGCTGCGGCCGATGACGCCCGACAACCTTCCCCTGGTGCAACGCCTCGACGAACGGACGCTGGTGGCCGGCGGCCACGGCCGGTCCGGCTTCCTGCTGGCGCCGTGGACCGCCGAACAGATCGTGTCCGAACTGGCCCCGGTCGGAGCCCGGTCATGATCGTCGTGGTCAACGAGCGGAAGGTCGAGGTCGATGAGCGAACCACGGTGGCCGCGCTGCTGGAGTCGCTCGGCTACCCGGACCGTGGCGTCGCGGTGGCGATGGACGACGCCGTGCTGCCCCGATCCCGGTGGAGCGCAACGCTTTCCGACGGTTCTCGGCTCGAGGTGCTGACGGCGGTGCAGGGTGGCTGAAACCAAACTCACCATCGGGGATCGCAGCTTCGCTTCGCGGCTGATCATGGGCACCGGGGGAGCGACCAGCCTGGCCGCCCTGGAGGAGGCGCTGGTCGCGTCGGGTACCGAGCTGACCACCGTCGCGATGCGGCGGGTCGACGCCGAGGGCGGTACCGGCCTGCTCGACCTGCTCAACCGGCTCGGCATCACACCGCTGCCCAACACCGCGGGCTGCCGCAGCGCGGCGGAGGCGGTGCTCACCGCGCAGCTGGCCCGCGAGGCGTTGAGCACCAATTGGGTCAAGCTGGAGGTGATCGCCGACGAGCGCACGCTGTTGCCCGACGCGGTCGAATTGGTCCGGGCGGCGGAGCAATTGGTCGACGACGGGTTCGTCGTGCTGCCCTACACGAACGACGACCCGGTGCTTGCCCGTCGGCTCGAGGACGCCGGGTGCGCGGCGGTCATGCCGCTGGGGTCGCCCATCGGCACCGGCCTGGGCATCACCAACCCGCACAACATCGAGATGATAGTCGCGCGCGCCGGCGTCCCGGTGGTGCTCGACGCCGGCATCGGCACCGCGAGCGACGCCGCGCTTGCGATGGAGTTGGGTTGCGACGCCGTACTTTTGGCTACCGCGGTGACCCGGGCCGCCGATCCGGCGACGATGGCGGCCGCGATGGCCGCCGCCGTCAACGCGGGCTATCTGGCCCGCCGTGCGGGGCGCATTCCCAAGCGCTTCTGGGCGCAGGCTTCCAGCCCTCAGCGATGAAACGCTATGTGGCGCTGGGCAGTTCGATGGCAGCCGGTCCCGGCATCAGGCCCCGCGCTGCAGGCGCTCCCTGGGGCTCGGGCCGGTCGGCGCGCAACTACCCGCACCTGGTCGCGCGGCGCTGCGGCCTGGACCTGGTAGACGTCACGTTTTCCGGCGCGACCACCGCGCACGTGCTCGCCGATCACCAGCGCGGCGCGCCACCCCAGATCACCGCGCTGAACGGGTCGGAAAGCCTGGTGACCATCACGATCGGCGGCAACGACGTCGGCTACATTCCGCTGCTGATGGCCGCGTCGTTGCCGCGCCCCGTCCGCCGGCTGCCACTGCTCGGTGCGCGCATTGTCGAACTGCTGGACCGCGACGCGCGGATCGAGGCGCTCGACGCGGTGTTCGAATCGTTGTGCGGGGTCGGACACGCGGTGCGCGAGCGCGCACCGCGGGCCCGGGTCCTATTCGTCGACTACCTGACCGTCCTGCCGCCCGCGGGTGCGCCGGCCGCGCCGCTTTCGCAAGCGGATGCCGATCTGGGCCGCCACGTGGCCGCGACGCTGGAGCGGCTCACCGCCGACGCGGCGATCGCGACCGGCTGCGAGATCGTCGGGGCCGCCGCGGCCAGCCGCGAACATCACGCGTGGTCGGGTGACCCTTGGACCACGAGACCCGGTGTGCCGCTGCCGGGCCGAGCGGCGCCGTTGCACCCGAACGCGGCCGGGATGCGCGCCGTCGCCGAGCTGGTGTCGGCGCTGTTGTGACGGGTCAGCCGTTCGTGCGCCACCACTGGTAGAGGGCATTGACGTCGGAGTTGGCCGCGGTGAGGTGGCCCAACACGTTCTTGGCGTCGGTGGTCCAGGTGAGCGTCGCGTAGTTCTTGTAGGTGCCGCAGGCGATCTGGCCGCCCGTCTGGCCGTTCTGCTTCCAGGTGCCCGGTGACTGCCCGGCGTCCCCGCACGCGGCCAGGGACACGTCCTTGATGGTGGAACTGAACGCGGCGCCCAGGTTGGTGCCGTTGGAGAACAGGGCGTAGACGCCGGAGCCGGGTCCGCTGGGGTCGGGGCTCTGCCCGCACAGGAGTTCGGCCAGTTCGCCGGATTCGGTCAGCTCCTGCGGCTTGCAGTTGTTGAGGCCGTAGCCCTTCGAGAGGTTGGCGGCCAGCGTGTTCATGTCGGCGGCGCTGCCCGTGTTGGGTTCCGCCACCGCGATGGCGCTACCGGCGAAAGCCAGACATCCGGTGAAAGCTGCGGCCGACGCGGCTCGCAGCGCGGTGGTGAGATGTGACATTTTCGTTGCCTCCCTGCGGTTGTTGGATGGGTGATGCAGAAAACTGTTGCCCCCCAACAGAAGTTTCAGCCGTTGGCCCGCCACCACTGGTACAGCGCCGCGGCGTCGGTGTTCGGCCCGCGGATATAGCTCAATGTGTTCTTGGCATCGGTGGTCCAGATGATCTCGGCGGCGTTCTGGTATGTCCCGCAGGCCACCTGACCGGCATTGCCGTTGCTCCCCTGGTGCCAGCTGGTGGGCGACTGGCCGCTGTCGCCGCACGTGCTCAGCGCGTCGTCCTTGATGCTGGCCTTGAACGAGCCGACCAGGTTTTCGCCGTTGTTGAACAGGATGTACTTGGCCTGGACCGGGCCGCTCGGGTCGGGGTTCTGCCCGCACGCCAACGACGCCAGTTCGCCGGTGGTGATGCTCTGGGCCGTGCAGTTGTTCAGGCCGTAGCCCTTTGACAGCGATGCCGCAAGCGTGTTGACGTCCGACGCGTTACCGGTGTTCGCGGGATCCGCGGTGGCGGTTGCCGTGCCGGCGAAGGCGGCGCCGCCAGCGAGCGCCGCGGCCGCGACGGCCCGCAACGCGTTGCTGAGATAGGACATCCCACGACTCCTCGGCGGTTGTCGAGCCGGCGTCGCTCACCGGAGAAACATGCTTCCGCTAAGTAGGGATCGTAGGGCTATGTCGTGACAAAGCAACACATTCCGCTGGCAATTGTCTGTCTGGGCATCCTTTTCGGTGACGCGGCACGGCGGGGCCGCATGCCGGCTAGTCCGAAAGCCGATGCCGCTCAGTCCCTTTCGTATGGTGCCTTGCCATCGGCGCTGGGCGGCGGAAGGGGCGGGCAGGAGAACGGCGGTTGAACGCCGCGCGACCGCAGCGACGTTCCGCGGCGGGTCGAAAGGGGATTTTCAAATTGCTGGTGCCGCCGCGACTGTGCTCGGGTATGGTTAGCACCGTTTCACGCCAGCTAACTTCTCGGGACTGGAGAATCCATGACACAGCCACCGGCACCGCCCCCTCCGCCGCCTGGTTACCCGCCGCAGCAGCCCGCCGGGCAAGCGCCGAATAACTATTTGGTGTGGTCCATCCTGGTGACGCTGTTCTGCTGTCTTCCGTTCGGGATCGTGGCCATCGTCAAATCCAGCCAGGTCAACGGGCTCTGGGCGCAGGGCCGTTACGCCGAGGCGCAGGCGTCCGCCGACAGCGCCAAGAAGTGGGTGATCTGGTCGGCGGTCATCGGCGTCGTCGTGGGCATCATCTACGGCATCCTGATGGCGGTCGGCGCGCTGAACACGAACACCAATGCGGCACTTGCCGCGATGTTCTAAGCCCGGTTCGCGACCATGGTGACCCGCCAAGGGTCGGCGCCGTCGAGCGTGGGCGCGCCACTGCTGGTGGCCGCGTCCGCGACGCTGATGTGCGCCGCCATCTGGGCGGGTGACCCGACCACTCCCAACGGTCCGCTGCCGGTGTGTCCCACCAAGGCGCTGTTGGGTATCGACTGTCCGGGATGTGGCAGCTTGCGAATGCTGTACTCCCTGATGCACGGCAACATCACGGCGGCCGCCAGGTTCAACGCCTTGGGCCTGGCGGCTGTCGTGCTCTTGGTGTGGGCGTACCTCGCCTGGACCTACGGGCGGCTCGCGGGCAGGCGGATACGCAGCTGGCAACACACTCGCTGGTCCGCCGTGGTGGCCATGGTGTTGGTCGGGGCGTGGTTTGTGGTGCGCAACATCCCCTTTGCACCGTTCAGCGCCCTGTACGTCTGATACCGCCCGT
>NZ_LZIX01000286.1:0-33064 GCF_001666955.1 Mycobacterium sp. E735
AGAGCTGCTTTCCGCTTAAACAATTGCTGGGCGATGTGCCGGGTGATGGTATTTGCCATTTTGTGATCTGTTGGGGTCGAAGCCCGTCGGCTCCGCGGTGGCGGTCGCCGAAGGGATGGTCACGAGGGTGCCCGTGACCGCGGCAAGAACGAGCGTCTTACGGACGTTCTTCAATATCTTTCCTTTCGCGGTGCGCGCGCGCCAAAGCAAGCCCACGGGGGTGGGCTGACGGTTTTTGGTTGGTGCGGAAACCTGCTTCGGAACGTGCCGGCTTGTCCTGGCACGACAGCGGTGGGCTCGATTCGCCCGGCGGAGTGTTACCGCCGGCCACGGACGCGACTTCGCCGTCCGCGGCCCCGCTCACACGCGGGTCCGTGATTCTGTTTTCAGTTACTGTTCCGTAACCCGTTGCGGGCTAACAGGGACCGTACGAGAACCAGCCGCGTTCGTCATCTTCGGAAACCGGACATCTCGTTTCGGTAACGGGGTGATCACGGCGCAATCCCGAGGTCATTTCGGCAGGTCAGCAAAGCGATTCCGGCGAGTACCCCGCAATCGCAAATGCTTTCAAATCGTGAGCCGAATCACGCCCATTTTGTGAACTGGCGCACGTATTTGCGCCGGTGGGTACGGACCGTCGCAGCCGTGACGAGCTCGCCCCGCGGAGCGAAGCAGCGCACATTACAACGGGTTACGTGCAATACGTCACACATTGCGCACCACCGACGGATGAATTGCGTTGTGCTGCGGTCTAACTTGCGTCGCTCCAATAGCGCGCACGGCACGTCCGCCGTGCCCACTCACGCGCCCCGCGAGAAACCTTGATTCCGTTCTCCCGCAAATGTTTTCGACACCTCTCGGACGCGCCTCGAAACAGACGGTGTTCGCGTGATCGTCATGGCCGGACGGCACCAAGCCGTCGCCCGGTTCAGCCGGCCAATTTGCTCACGGCGTACGGCCTGTCGATCCCGCGGGAAATGCGCAACTGCAACCGCAGCCGACGAGCGGGATCGCTGGATGGCGAAACCTGCGGCACCCCAACAGATCACAAAATGGCAAATACCATCACCCGGCACATCGCCCAGCAATTGTTTAAGCGGAAAGCAGCTCTTCTCATGCCGAATTCACTCACGAATTCTCGCCCGGTTATGCGCACCCGCTCCGGTGCGTTGCGGGTCAGCTGCGGGACTGCGCGAGGGCGCGTAGCTCGGCGTCGGTGTTGACGTTGGTCAGCGACCGCGACTCCGAGGTCACGATGCGCTGGGCGTCCGACGCATCCACCAGGGCGCGCATCTTGCGCTCGCCGGCGGCCACCAACGCGTCCACGCGGTCGGCCAGGTCGGTCCGGTACACCGCGGCAAGGTAGTGGTCCTGGCCGTCCCACGGCAGCACCACTTCCGCGCCGGTCTCCACCGCCCGACGGGCGAGATCGTCGATGAGTTCGACTGCCAGGAACGGCATGTCGACCGCGCAGACGAACGCGAGCCGCGCCCCGGCGTCGGCCGCCGCGCGCAGCGCCCGCCCCGTCGGCGGCAGCGGCCCCAGCCCACGCAGTTCGTCGCGCATCACCCGAGCCTGCAGTTCGGGGAGCGGCTGCCCCTGGGCGGCCATGACGAGCACCGGGTCGCAACGCTGTTGGAGGACGCCGACGACGTGCTCGACCATCGTGGTCGAGCCGGATCCAGCGGATGGCGGGATCGGGAGGTTGGCCTTGTCGCGGCCCATGCGTTGCGAGGCGCCGCCGGCCAGGACAACCCCGGCCAGGGAGATTGTTTCGCTCACGTCAGTCGACGGTCCAGGTGTCGCGGCCACGCAGCAATGATTGCAGAGCGGCGTCGTCGAACGGCTTCGAGGCCCGCGCGGCCTGCACCTGGGAGCGCGCCGCGTCGTCGTACGTGGGCCGGCTGACGTCCCGGAAGATGCCGAGCACAGTGTGATCGAGATTCTGATCGGACAGCCGGGACAGCGCGAACGCGTAGGCCGAGTCGTCGGTGTGCGCGTCGTGCACCATTATTTCGTCGACGGACACGTCGGCGGTCTTGGCGAACTCGAGGCCGAAGCCGGACTTCACCACGCAGTACTCGCCGTCGGCACCGAAGGTGATCGGCTCGCCGTGGCGGATGTTGATCACCCGCTCCTCGGCGCCTTCCTTGCGGAGCACGTCGAACGATCCGTCGTTGAAAATCGGGCAGTCCTGCAGGATTTCGACCACGGCGGCGCCGCGGTGCTCCGCGGCCGCGCGCAACACCTCGGTGAGCCCGTTGCGGTCGGAGTCCAGGGCGCGGCCGACGAACGTCGCCTCGGCACCCAGCGCAAGCGACACGGGGTTGAACGGGTGGTCCAGCGACCCCATGGGGGTCGACTTGGTGACCTTGCCGACCTCCGACGTGGGCGAGTACTGGCCCTTGGTCAACCCGTAGATCCTGTTGTTGAACAACAGGATCGTGATGTTGACGTTGCGGCGCAGCGCGTGGATCAGGTGGTTGCCACCGATCGACAGCGCGTCGCCGTCACCGGTGACCACCCACACCGACAGGTCCTCTCGGGCCAGGGCCAGACCGGTGGCGATCGCCGGTGCGCGGCCGTGGATGGAGTGGAAGCCGTAGGTCTCCAGGTAGTACGGGAAGCGGCTCGAGCAGCCGATGCCGCTGACGAACACGATGTTCTCGCGGCGCAGCCCGAGCTCGGGCAGGAAGTTGCGAATGGTGTTGAGGATGACGTAGTCACCGCAGCCGGGGCACCAGCGGACCTCTTGATCACTGGTGAAGTCCTTGCCCTTCTGCGGCTGGTCCGTGGTGGGCACGCCGTCGTTCTTCTTCAACCTCGGCGTCAGCCCGAGGTCGGTGCCCGCCAGATTTCCCATCAGGTCGGTCATTCGCTAGCTCCCGCTCCCACCGTTGCCGCCGCCATTCGGGCGACCATCGTCTTGTCTTGCTCGATTTCGGCCAGCGTGCCGCCGATCGCGGCGCGGATGACACGCCCGATCTCGTCCGCCAGGAACGCGACACCCTGAACCTTGCTGACCGATTGCACGTCGACCAGGTACTTGCCGCGCAGCAACAGCGCCAGCTGGCCGAGGTTCATCTCCGGGCACACCACCATCGGGTAGCGCCGCAGCACCTCGCCCAGGTTCGCCGGGAACGGGTTCAGGTAGCGCAGGTGCGCGTGTGCCACCTTGACGCCCTTGCGCCGTGCGCGCCGGCAGGCTTCACCGATCGGGCCGTACGAGCTGCCCCAGCCGATCAGCAGCAACTCGGCGTCCCCGGTCGGGTCGTCGACGTCGAGATCGGGAACCGTGATGCCGTCAATCTTGGCCTGCCGCAACCGAACCATCAGGTCGTGGTTGACCGGCTCGTAGGAGATGGCGCCCGAACCGTTCGCCGCTTCCAGGCCACCGATGCGGTGTTCCAGGCCGGGGGTTCCCGGGACGGCGAATTGGCGAGCGAGCGTCTCCGGGTCGCGGTTGTACGGCTGGAAGGGCTCGTCCGGCTTGGCGAAGGTGTGCTTGATCGGCTGCAGCGTGCCGACGTCCGGAATCCGCCATGGCTCCGAGCCATTGGCGATCGCGCCGTCAGACAACAGGATCACCGGCGTGTGGTATGAGACCGCGATCCGCACGGCCTCGATCGCGGTTTCGAAGCAGTCGGACGGCGAGCGCGGCGCCAGTACGGCTACCGGCGACTCCCCGTTGCGGCCGTACAACGCCTGCAGCAGGTCGGCCTGCTCGGTCTTGGTGGGCAGGCCCGTCGAGGGGCCGCCGCGCTGAACGTCGATGACCAGCAACGGCAATTCGGTCATCACCGCAAGGCCCAGCGCTTCGGACTTCAGCGAAATGCCGGGGCCGGACGTGCTCGTGACCCCGAGGGCACCGCCATACGAGGCGCCGATCGCGGCGCAGATGCCGCCGATCTCGTCCTCGGCCTGGAAGGTGATCACGTTGAAGTTCTTGTGCTTGGACAGTTCGTGCAGGATGTCCGACGCCGGCGTGATCGGGTAACTGCCGAGCACCACCTGAATGCCGGCCAATTGACCCGCGGCGACGATCCCGTAGGCCATCGCGGTGTTGCCCGAGATCTGCCGGTATTCGCCGGACGGCAGCGTCGCCCGCGAAACCTCGTAGGTGGTGCCGAACGCCTCGGTCGTCTCGCCGTAGTTCCAGCCCGCCTTGAGGGCCAACACGTTGGCTTCCGCGATGTCGGGCTTGCGGGCGAACTTCTCCCGGATGAACTTCTCGCTGGTCTCGATCGGGCGGCCGTACATCCACGACAGCAGGCCGAGGGCGAACATGTTCTTGGCGCGCTGGCCGTCCTTCTTCGACGCGCCGATCGCCTCCACGGCGCCGAGCGTCAGGGTGGTCATGGCGACGGAATGCACGACGTAGTCGGACAACTCGTCGGACTCGAGCGGATTCGTTACGTAACCCACCTTGGTCAGGTTGCGCTTGGTGAACTCGTCGGAGTTCGCGATCACCATGCCGCCGCGGGGCAGATCGCCGAGGTTGGCCTTGAGCGCCGCCGGGTTCATCGCGACGAGCACGTCCGGGCGGTCACCGGCGGTCAGGATGTCGTAGTCGGCAATCTGGATCTGGAAGGAGGAGACCCCGGGCAGGGTCCCTGCGGGGGCACGGATTTCGGCGGGGTAGTTGGGCTGGGTCGCCAGGTCGTTACCGAAAAGCGCTGCCTCGGACGTGAACCGGTCGCCGGTGAGCTGCATGCCGTCGCCGGAGTCCCCGGCGAAGCGAATGACGACTTGTTCCAGGCGCTGACGGTCGGATCCGTTCCGGCGAGCGGCCCCTCCCCGGGACGACTCGTTGTGAGAATCAGACCCGGCTCCGCTGCCGTTCGGATCCACGTATCCGCCTTCCATTCGTTACCGGATAGGCACTTCGCTGGAGTTTTAGGTTACGCGCCAAAAGAGTGGCGTCCCGCGCCCTCAAGCTGTGTGTCACTGCAAGTACCAATTATGGCACTTCTCTAAGGGGTGTATGAGCGTCTCTGGTGCATTACAGATGAATGCTTCAGTGTAAAAAGCCGAAGTCAGGGCGGGAATGGTATGCCTCAGGTCAAAAACTGTGTTATTGGTCACGTCGGCGGGGCGCCGACACCGAGTTCCCTTGGCGCCGTTTCCGGCATCGCGACCAGGTACAAAATCAGGCCCGCCGCCGCGAGCGTTCCCAGGAAGGCGAAGGCGGCGTTGTAGCCGGCGGCCACCACGATCCAGCCCGCGACGAGGTTCGACACCGAGGCGCCGATCCCGGTCGCGGCGGTCACCGCGCCCAGGCTGACGTTGAACCGGCCGCTGCCGTGCGTGACGTCCTGGACTACGAGGGGAAACAGCGCCCCGAACACGCCGGCCCCGACGCCGTCCAGCAGTTGCACCCCGACCAACCAGTACGGGTTTGGCGACAGGGTGTAGAGGAATCCACGCGCGGCCAGGACCGCGAAACCGGTCAGGAAGATCGGCTTGCGTCCCCACGAATCGGCCTTGGCCCCGGCCAGATAGGCCACCGGCACCATGACCACCTGCGCGGCGACGATGCAGCCGGCCATCAGCGCCGTGCCGACGTCCCTGTTGTGCAGCGCCAGCAGCTGGCCTACCAGCGGCAGCATCGCCGCATTGGCGAAGTGGAAGGCGACGACGGTCGCGGCGAAGATCATCAGCCTGCGGTTGTGCAGCAATGCCGCCATCCGGGACGGCGTCTCGTGCGGGGCTCCCCGCACGTGGTCCATGCCCCGGGCGACGTCGTGGTCGATCGCGTCACCCGGAATCCTCAGCGCGGCAAGCACACTGGTGGCCGCCATGACCGCAAGCACCCAGAACACCACCACCGGCCCGAAAAAGTAGGCCAGACCGCCGGTGATGGCGGCGGCCGACGCGTTGCCCGCGTGGTTGAACGACTCGTTGCGCCCGATCCGGCGGGAGAAGAACCGGGGCCCCACGACGCCCAGCGTGATGGCGGCCAGCGCCGGGGCGAAGACCGAGCCGGCGATGCCGGTCACGGCTTGCAGCACCGAGATGGAGTACCGGCCGGGAAACAACGGCATGGCCAACGAACCGGCGGTGACGGTCAACGCGCCGCCGATGATCAGCGCCCGCTTGGCGGTGCTCCGGTCCACCAACGCGCCGGCCGGTGCCTGCGCGACGATCGCCCCGATCCCCCCGACCGCCATGACGAAGCCGATCGACGCCTGGTCCCAATGGTGAGCCAGCAGCAGATAAATCGAGAGATAGGGACCCAGCCCGTCACGCACGTCGGCGAGCAGGAAGTTGAGCAGGTCCAGCGCACGAGTAAGCCGGCGCGGTACGGGGCTGTCGGTCTCAGCGGCGGCCGGCATGGGGATCTAGTACCCAAATGCGCGGCCGGTCGACCGCAAGGCGTTAGGCGCTCTTGTCGCGGCGCTCGGTGCGTGACGGCTTGCGCGGCACGATCGTCGGCAGCACGTTGTCCTGCACGGTCTCCTTGGTCACCACGACCTTGGCGACGTCGTCGCGGCTCGGGATGTCATACATCACCGGCAGCAGGACCTCTTCCATGATGGCCCGCAGGCCGCGGGCGCCGGTGCCGCGGTGGATGGCCTGATCGGCGATCGCCTCCAGCGCGTCGTCGGTGAACTCAAGCTCGACGCCGTCCATCTCGAACAGCCGGGTGTACTGCTTGACCAGAGCGTTCTTCGGTTCGGACAGGATCTTGACCAGCGATTCGCGGTCCAGGTTGGTCACCGAGGCAACCACCGGCAACCGCCCGATGAACTCTGGGATCAGGCCGAACTTGATCAAGTCTTCGGGCATGACCTCGGCGAAGTGGTCGGTGGTGTCGATCTCCGCCTTCGAGCGCACCTCGGCGCCGAAGCCCAGGCCGCGCTTGCCGACGCGTTCGTAGATGATCTTCTCCAGGCCGGCGAACGCCCCAGCGACGATGAACAGCACGTTGGTCGTGTCGATCTGGATGAACTCCTGGTGCGGGTGCTTGCGGCCGCCCTGCGGGGGCACCGACGCCTGCGTGCCCTCCAGGATCTTCAGCAGCGCCTGCTGCACGCCCTCACCGGAGACGTCGCGGGTGATCGACGGGTTCTCGCTCTTGCGGGCGATCTTGTCCACCTCGTCGATGTAGATGATGCCGGTTTCGGCCCGCTTGACGTCGTAGTCGGCGGCCTGAATGAGTTTGAGCAGAATGTTTTCCACGTCCTCACCGACGTATCCGGCTTCGGTCAGCGCGGTGGCGTCGGCGATGGCGAACGGCACATTGAGCATCTTGGCGAGCGTCTGGGCCAGGTAGGTCTTGCCGCAGCCGGTGGGGCCGAGCATCAGGATGTTGGACTTGGTCAGCTCGACCGGCTCGTGCCGGGAGTCACGACCCTTCTCCCCCGCCTGGATCCGCTTGTAGTGGTTGTAGACGGCGACGGCCAGCGTCCGCTTGGCGGTGTCCTGCCCAATGACATAGCCCTCCAAGAACTCCCGGATTTCGACGGGCTTGGGCAGTTCGTCGAGTTTGACGTCGTCGGCGTCGGCGAGCTCCTCTTCGATGATCTCGTTGCAGAGGTCGATGCACTCATCGCAGATGTACACACCGGGACCAGCAATGAGCTTCTTGACCTGCTTTTGGCTCTTCCCGCAGAACGAGCACTTCAGCAGGTCACCGCCGTCTCCGATGCGCGCCATGGTGCTGAGGGCCTACTTCCTTTTCGCCGTTCGTCTAGCTGTGCCGCATGTATCCCCCGACGCTACCCGCTAGATCGGGCCCGACGCGACCATTAGGGCCGAATCGCGTCGGTGGTATTCATGCGTGTTCGTCTTGATGAAACATATAGCCAGACGGCGCCCGTCACTCGCGAAAGACGCGCTTTGCGTGTCTTTGGCGTGTCGCGGTCGTTACCCGACCGAGGCTGGTGCGCCGACCGATTCCCACTTCCGCTGGAGATGCCGGCCCCGGCGAAGCCCGGGCAGATCCCCAAGAAATCACCCTACAGTGGCCGGGTGGGATTGGCTCTGATCAGCGGATCGGTAGTGATCAGCGATGGTGGCTTGGCCACGGAGCTGCAGGCGCGCGGTCACGACCTCTCCGACGCATTGTGGTCGGCGAGGTTGTTGGCGGACGATCCCCGCGAGATCGTCGCCGTGCACGCCGGCTATTACCGGGCCGGCGCCGCGATCGCGACGACGGCGAGCTATCAGGCGTCGTTCGAGGGCTTCGCGTCCCGCGGGATCGACCGGGACGAGGCCGCCGAGCTGCTGCGCCGCAGCGTCGACCTGGCGAAGACCGCCCGTGACGAGGTGGGCGCCGGCGGGCTGCTCGTCGCCGCCTCGGTCGGGCCGTACGGCGCGACGCTGGCCGACGGATCGGAATACCGGGGGCGCTACGGGCTGTCGGTGGCGGCTTTGCGGCGATGGCACCGGCCCCGGCTGGAAGTGCTGGCCGACTCGGGCGCCGACCTGTTGGCGTGCGAGACCGTGCCCGACGTCGACGAGGCCGAGGCACTGGTCGACCTGGTCGCCTCGGTCGGCGCGCCGTCCTGGCTGAGCTACACCATCGATGGCACCAGGACCCGGGCCGGCCAACCGCTGGCGGAGGCGTTCGCGGTCGCCGCCGGGGTGCCGGAGATCGTCGCGGTCGGTGTCAACTGCTGTGCACCCGCGGACGTCCTGCCCGCGATCGAGATCGCCACGGCGGCGGCCGCCAAGCCGGTGATCGTCTACCCGAACAGCGGCGAGCGTTGGGACGGACGGGGCTGGGCGGGGCCGCGGACCTTCTCCGCGGCGCTCGCCACGCAATGGCTTGCGGCCGGGACGAGCATCATCGGTGGCTGCTGCCGGGTCGGGCCGGCCGACATCGCCGAGGTTCGCCGAGCGTGCTCTGAGGGCGGTAAATCGGCTGAAATCTCGCCATGAGAGCACGTTCGCCGAGGAGACTTAGGCGGTCTGCGCGGAGAGCTTCCGGTACTCCAGCACGGTGTCGATGATCCCGTAGTCCTTGGCCTCTTCGGCGGTCAGGATCTTGTCGCGGTCGGTGTCCTTGCGGACCGTCGCGGCGTCCTTGCCGGTGTGGCGGGCCAGCGTGGTCTCCATCAGCGTGCGCATCCGCTCGATCTCGGCGGCCTGGATCTCCAGGTCGGAGAACTGGCCCTGGATCACACCCTGAAGCGACGGCTGGTGGATCAACACCCGAGCGTTGGGCAGCGCCATCCGCTTGCCGGGAGTCCCCGCGGCCAGCAGCACCGCCGCGGCCGAGGCGGCCTGGCCCAGGCACACCGTCTGAATGTCGGCGCGCACGTACTGCATGGTGTCGTAGATCGCCATCAGCGAGGTGAAGCCCCCGCCGGGCGAGTTGATGTACATCGTGATGTCGCGGTCGGGGTCCAGCGACTCCAACACGAGCAGCTGCGCCATGATGTCGTTCGCCGAAGCGTCGTCGACCTGGACGCCGAGGAAGATGATGCGCTCCTCGAACAGCTTGTTGTACGGGTTGGACTCCTTGACGCCGAAGCTCGAGTGCTCGATGAACGACGGCAGGATGTAGCGCGCCTGCGGCTGGATGGGGTGCTGGGTGCTCACTGGGCTTCTCCGTTGGTGATGTGGCTGGCGCGGGTGATGATGTGGTCGACGAACCCGTATTCGAGGGCCTCCTGGGCGGTGAACCATCGGTCGCGGTCGGAATCGGCCTCGATGCGTTCGATCGTCTGCCCGGTGAATTCGGCGTTCAGCCGGAACATTTCCTTCTTGATGACGTGGAACTGCTCGGCCTGGATGGCGATGTCGGCCGCGCTGCCCGTCACCCCGCCCAGGGGCTGGTGCATCAGGATGCGCGCGTGCGGAAGCGCGTAGCGCTTGCCCTTGGTGCCGGCCGCGAGGAGGAACTCGCCCATCGAGGCCGCCATGCCCATCGCATAGGTGGCGATGTCGCAGGGAGCCAGCACCATGGTGTCGTAGATCGCCATGCCGGCGCTGATCGATCCGCCCGGCGAGTTGATGTACAGCGAGATGTCTTTGTCGGCGTCCTCGGCGGCGAGCAACAGGATCTGCGCGCACAGCCGGTTGGCGACCTCGTCGTTCACCTCCGAACCCAGGAAGATGATGCGCTCGGAGAGCAAGCGCTCATAGACCGAGTCCGTGAGGTTGAGCCCCTGCGAGGGCGAACGCATGTCAGACACGACTGGGTTACCTGCTTTCTCGAGTTCTTCTATTCACCGACACTAACCAACCGGGCCCACTGTTTCGCGCCCACGCTCCCCCTCAATCGGGCGCTTTCGCTCACAGCGTCAAGACCCGGTCACTCCGCCTCGTCGTCGGAGCCTTCGGTTTCCAACGCCTCGTCGGCGTCCTCGGCCTCCTCCGCCTCGCCGGCCGGCTCCTCCGAACGCTTCCCGAAGAACTCGTCGGTGTCGATGGTGTCGCCCTTGGTGTCGGTGACCGTCGCCGCGCGCACCACTTCGGCGATGGCCAGCCCGCGGCGCACGTCGGCGAACATCGCCGGCAGCTGGTTGTTCTCCTGCAGGTAGCCCAGCAACTGCTGCGGCTCGATGCCGTACTGCCGAGACGTCGCCACCAACCGCTCGGTCAGGTCGTCCTGGCCCACCTGCACCTCGAGCTCGTCGGCCAGCGCGTCCAGCAGAAGCTGCCTGCGGACGTCGGTCTCCGCCGCGGTGCGCGTCTCGCTCTCGAACTCTTCGCGCGTCTTGCCCTGGCCCGCGAGCGCCTCGTCCAGCCTGGCATCGTCGTGGTCGAGGCCGTGCAACGCGCCGTGAATCGTGCTGTCGTATTGCGCCTGCACGATCGCCTCGGGAAGCGGCACGTCGACCTGCTCGAGGAGCGTGTCCAGAGCGGCGTTGCGGATCTCGTCGGCCTGCTGGGCGCGCTTCACCCGTGCGACCTGGTCGCGCAGGTTGGAACGCAGCTCCTCGATGGTGTCGAACTCGCTCGCCAATTGGGCGAACTCGTCGTCGGGCTCGGGGAGCTCGCGCTGCTTGATCGACTTGACGGTGACCGTCACCTGGGCGTCCTGCCCGGCGTGCTCGCCGGCCGCCAGCTGCGCGGTGAACTCCCGGGACTCGTCCACCGAGAGACCGATCAGCGCGTCGTCGAGACCCGCGATCAGCCGGCCCGAACCCACCTCGTGGGACAGGCCCTCGGCGGACGCCCCCGGCACCTCTTCGCCGTCGATGGTGGCCGACAGGTCGATCGAGACGAAATCGCCGTCGGCGACGGGCCGGTCGACCCCGGTCAGGGTGCCGAAGCGGGCGCGCAGCGACTCCAATTCGGCGTCGACGTCGTCGTCACTGACCTCGACCGGATCCACCGAGATGGTCAGCGCGCTCAGGTCGGGAAGCTCGATCTTCGGGCGGACGTCGACCTCGGCGGTGAACGCCAGCTCCTGGCCGTACTCCTTCTTGGTGACCTCGATCTCGGGCTGGCCGAGGGGCTGCACTTCCGATTCCACGACGGCTTGCCCGTACCGCGCGGGCAACGCCTCGTTGACGACCTGGTCGAGCAGCGCCTCGCGGCCGAACCGGGCCTCCAGCAACTTCGCCGGCGCCTTGCCGGGGCGGAAGCCGGGCAGGCGCACCTGCTTGGCCAGCTCCCGGTAGGCGCGCTGGAAGTCGGGCTCGAGTTCGGCGAACGGCACCTCCACGTTGATGCGGACCCGGGTGGGGCTCAGCTGCTCGACGGTGCTCTTCACGGGGGCGCTCCTCGGTGGTCGTTCCTGGCGTTCGGTGGCCGTGTGCATGCGGCAGTGGTCGTGCTGGTCGGGGTGACAGGATTTGAACCTGCGGCCTTCCGCTCCCAAAGCGGATGCGCTACCAAGCTGCGCTACACCCCGCGCTGACCTCGATGATCCTAAGGCCCCGTAGGGCCGGGTTGGCCACAGGCTTCGCGACGACGTCGCAGACCCTCACGGAGCGATCACAAGACCGCGTCGATTAGATTTGATCTTCGTCGACAGCTACAGTCACGCTCGACTAACACATGCGGGCGTAGCTCAATGGTAGAGCCCTAGTCTTCCAAACTAGCTACGCGGGTTCGATTCCCGTCGCCCGCTCTGGATTAAGGATCTGCTCCTAAGAAAGGCGCCATGAGCGACCTCGAAACGGCCGCGGCAATCCAGGGGTCATGCGCGCCGGAATTCGTTGGAGTGCGCAACGCGTTCGAGCGGAATTTCACAGTCGGTGATGAAGTCGGCGCGGCCGTCGCCGTGTGGGTCGACGGCACGCTCGTCGTCAATCTGTGGGGCGGCTGGGCCGACGCCGCCCACACGCGACCCTGGCGGCAGGACACCCTGACCACGGTGTTGTCCGGCACCAAGGGCCTGTCGGCCACCTGCGTCCACCAGCTGGCCGACCGCGGCGAACTGGACCTGCAGGCCCCGGTGGCCCACTACTGGCCCGAGTTCGGGCAGGCGGGCAAACAGGACATCACGCTGGCGATGGTGATGAGCCATCGCTCGGGCGTGATCGGCCCCCGCACCCGCCTGCGCTGGGAGGACGTCGCCGACTGGGACTTCGTCTGCGCACAGCTGGCCGCCGCCGAACCGTATTGGGAGCCCGGCACCGCCCAGGGCTACCACATGACAACCTTCGGCTTCATCCTCGGCGAGGTCTTCCGGCGGGTCACCGGACGCACGATCGGCCAATACCTGCGTACCGAGATCGCCGAACCGTTCGGCGCCGACGTCCATATCGGGTTGTCGCTGGCCGAACAACGGCGCTGCGCCGAACGCGTCAACAAGCCGCACGCCCGCGACCTGCTGGCCGATGCGCAGGCGCCCGGCTACCCGACGAGCCTCACCGAGCACCCCAAGGCCGCCCTCTCGATCTCGATGGGTTTCGCTCCCGACGACGAGCTCGGCTCCCACGACCTGCGGCTGTGGCGCGAACTCGAGTTTCCCGGTACCAACGGGCAAGTCTCGGCCCTGGGCTTGGCGACGTTCTACAACGTGCTGGCGCAGGAGAAGGTGCTCAGCCGTGAGCACATGGACCTGGTGCGGGAATGTCAGGGCGGGCTGGACACCGATCTGGTGCTGGGGCCGCGGGTGGCCGACCACGGGTGGGGGCTGGGATACATGCTCAATCAACGGTGCGTCAACGGGCCCAACCCCCGGATCTTCGGCCACGGCGGGCTGGGCGGCTCCTTCGGTTTCGTCGACCTGGAACACCGGATCGGCTACGCGTACGTGATGAACCGCTTCGACGCCACCAAGGCCAACGCTGACCCGCGCAGCCTCGCCTTAAGCAACGAGGTCTACGCGGCGCTCGGGGTCGTCTAACGCTTGTGAAAACGCGCCCCGCCGGTTCGGCAGGGCGCGTTCGTCGTTGCGCGGATCAGGGGTGCCAGCCGGGCGGCCCGGGCGGCCCGGGTGGGCCCCATGGCCCAGGAGGCGGTGGCGGACCCGGATGTCCCCACCCCGGAGGTCCCGGTGGCCCCCCGCGCCAGTCGTGGCAGCTGTTCCAGTCCCAGTTGTTGCCCCAGCCCGGATCCCAAAACTCACCCGGGCACCACTGCGGGAAGGGTCCGGGATGCGCTGCCGCTTCAGTAGCGACGCCCAAGCCCGCCAGCCCCAACCCGCCAATCGCGAGAGCCGTTGCGGCCAAACGAGGAATTGTTTTCATAACCTAACCAATACCCCGGTGGCCGCCACCCCTAAACAGTGAACGCGAACGTTTCTTGGTGCGAAATTCCCGCCGTTGCGGCCGCGTCACTTCTGGCAGGTCGGGCACCAGAACACGTTGCGGCCTTCCAAGACGGCCGTACGGATCGAATCCGCGCAGACGCGGCAGGCCTCGCCGGCGCGGCGGTACACGTATGTCCTGGGCCGCCCGGCCCGATACGACGGCGGCCCGTGGTCGTGCTCGGGCCGCACGACCACGATCTTCCCGCGGCGTAAGCCGACCTTCATCAGCGCGACCAGATCGGTCCATGCCGCGTCGAATTCTTCTTCGCCGACGTCTCGGCCGGGGCGGAACGGATCGATGTGGTGGCGGTAGAGCAGCTCGTTGCGGTAGACGTTGCCCACGCCCGCGACGATGGTCTGATCCATCAACAACGCGCCGATAGGCCTGCGGGACTTCGTAATTCGATTCCAAGCCCAGGACGGGTCGGCGTCGTTGCGCAACGGGTCGGGGCCGAGCTTGGCGAGCACGTCGGACACCTGGCCCTCGTCGATCACCTCGCAGACGGTCGGTCCGCGCAAGTCGGTGCCGTAGTCCGCGCCGACCATGCGCATCCGCACCTGCCCGACCGGTTCCGGGAGGACCCTCCCCTCGCGTGGCCATTCGGTGAAGGCGCCGTAAAGGCCGAGATGGACGTGCACGATCGGCCCCCCGTCGTAGTGGTGGAAGAGGTGTTTGCCCCAGACACTGGTGCGGCGCAGCACGCGGCCGTCCACCACGGCCGAGTCGACGAAACGGCCCTGCGGGCTCGACACCGCCACGGGCGCGCCACCGAATCGGCGCTGGTGCAGCCGGGCCAGCCGGTGCAGGGTATGCCCTTCGGGCATGGCTTACGCCGGCGCGCCGGGCACGGGCGGCGCCTGGTGGGTGCGCTCGTATTCGGCGAGAATGTCGATACGCCGTTGGTGGCGTTCGGCTTTCGACCATTGCGCGCTCAGGAAGGCGTCCACGATGGCCAACGCCTCCTCGACGGTGTGCATGCGCCCGCCGATGCCGATCAACTGGGCGTTGTTGTGTTCGCGGGCCAGCGTCGCCGTCTCGACGCTCCACGCCAGCGCGCAGCGAGCCCCGGGCACCTTGTTGGCCGCGATCTGTTCGCCGTTACCCGACCCGCCCAGCACGATGCCCAGGCTGTCCGGGTCGGCCACCGTTCGGGTCGCCGCGGCGATGCAGAACGCCGGGTAGTCGTCCTCGGCGTCATAGGTGAAGGCGCCGCAATCGATCGGCTCGTGCCCGGCCCCTTCGAGGTGGGCGATGATGTGCTGCTTGAGCTCGAATCCGGCGTGGTCAGAGCCGAGGTAGACGCGCATGCCCGCCATCCTTACACAGCCGTGCGCCGCGGCGATCGCAAGCGCGACGAAGCCGGGCGCGGCGGGTCGCCGCCATCCAGTCAGCGGCGATCGCAAGCGCGACGAAGCCGGGCGCGGCGGGTCGCCGCCATCCAGTCAGCGGCGATCGCAAGCGCGGCGAAGCCGGGCGCGGCGGGTCGCCGCCCGACGACCTAGTCGAATTCGGGCTTCTCGGTGCGGGTCCGCTTGAGTTCGAAGAAGTGCGGGTAGGACGCGAAGGTCACCGACGCGTCCCACAGCTTGCCGGCCTCCTCGCCGCGCGGGATCTTCGAGAGCACCGGGCCGAAGAACGCCACACCGTTGACGTGAATGGTCGGCGTGCCGACGTCGTCACCGACCGCGTCCATGCCGGCGTGGTGGCTCTTGCGCAGGGCGTCGTCGTAGGCGTCGCTGGTGGCGGCCTCGGCGAGTTCCGCCGGCAGGCCGGCGTCGGCCAGCGACAGCTTGATGACCTCTTCGAGGTTCTTGTTGTCCTCGTTGTGAATCCGGGTGCCCATCGCCGTGTACAGCGGGTCCAGGACTCCGGCCCCGTGGGCCTGCTCGGCGGCGATCGCCACCCGCACCGGACCCCAGGCGTGCTTCATCATCTCGCGGTACTTGTCAGGCAGCCCTTCGCGGTTCTCGTTGAGAATCGCGAGGCTCATGACGTGGAAGTGCACGTCGATGTTGCGAACCTTCTCCACCTCGAGGATCCAGCGCGACGTGATCCAGCACCACGGGCACAGCGGATCGAACCAGAAATCGGCTTGGTCTTTCCCGGCAGCGTTGTCAGGCATAGCGCAATCCTCTCGTCGGTCAACACACCGTCCAGCACAACCGTAGGCGCCCCGCCCCTGTTCCCGCAGTGCCCGAGATGAGGCCGGGGGACGTAAGTTGGACGCGTGGCCCTTCCTAATCTGACTCGGGACCAGGCCGTCGAGCGCGCCGCCCTGATCACCGTCGACAGCTACCGGATCGACCTTGACGTGACCGACGGCAACGGCGCACCCGGCGACCGCACGTTCCGATCCATTACCACGGTGGTGTTCGACGCGCTGCCCGGCGCCGACACCTATATCGACCTCGCGGCCGAGACGGTGCGCGCCGCCACTCTCAACGGCCACGAGCTCGACGTGTCGGGATACGACGAATCGACGGGCATCCCGTTGCTCGGCCTGCAGAAGCGCAATGTCCTGGAGGTCGACGCGGACTGCCGCTACTCCAATACCGGCGAGGGCCTGCACCGCTTCGTCGACCCGGTCGACGACGAAACGTACCTGTACTCGCAGTTCGAGACCGCCGATGCCAAGCGGATGTTCGCGTGCTTCGACCAGCCCGACCTGAAGGCCACGTTCGAACTGCGGGTGACCGCGCCCTCACACTGGAAGGTGATCTCCAACGGCGCGACGGTGTCTGTGGAGGACGGCACGCACACCTTCGCCACCACCCCGCGGATGAGCACCTACCTGGTGGCCTTGATCGCCGGCCCGTACGCCGAATGGAACGACACCTACACCGACGAACACGGGGAGATCCCGCTGGGCATCTTCTGCCGGGAGTCCCTGGCGCGCCACATGGACGCCGAGCGGCTCTTTACCCAGACCAAACAGGGATTTAGCTTCTACCACAAGAACTTTGGGCTACCGTACGCGTTCGGCAAATACGACCAGCTCTTCGTTCCCGAATTCAACGCCGGCGCAATGGAAAACGCGGGCGCGGTGACCTTCCTGGAGGACTACGTCTTTCGCAGCAAGGTCACCCGGGCCTCCTACGAGCGGCGCGCCGAGACGGTGCTGCACGAGATGGCGCACATGTGGTTCGGGGACCTGGTCACCATGACCTGGTGGGACGACCTGTGGCTCAACGAGTCGTTCGCGACGTTCGCGTCGGTGCTCTGCCAGGCGGAGGCCACCGAATTCACCGAGGCCTGGACGACTTTCGCGACCGTCGAGAAGTCGTGGGCGTATCGCCAGGACCAGTTGCCGTCGACGCATCCGATCGCCGCCGACATCCCCGACCTGGCCGCGGTCGAGGTGAACTTCGACGGCATCACCTATGCCAAGGGCGCCTCCGTGCTCAAGCAGCTCGTCGCCTACGTCGGGCTGGAGCATTTCCTGGCGGGGTTGCGCGACTATTTCCGTAGCCACGCGTTCGGCAACGCGACCTTCGACGACCTGGTCGCCGCGCTCGAGAAGGCGTCGGGCCGCGACCTGTCCGACTGGGGCCAGCAGTGGTTGAAGACGACCGGCCTGAACACGCTGCGGCCGGATTTCGACGTCGACGCCGACGGCAGGTTCTCCCGGTTCGCGGTGACCCAGAGTGGCGCCGCCCCGGGGGCCGGCGAGACGCGGGTGCACCGGCTGGCGATCGGGATCTACGACGACGACGGGGCCGGCAAGCTGGTGCGCGTGCGGCGGGAAGAGCTCGACGTCGAAGATGCCGTCACGGAAGTGCCTGCGCTGGTTGGCGTTTCACGCGGTCAGCTGGTCCTGGTCAACGATGACGATCTGACGTATTGCTCGCTGCGGCTGGACGGCGAGTCGCTGCAGACCGCGCTGGCGCGGATCGCCGACATCGCCGAGCCGCTGCCGCGTTCGCTGGTGTGGTCGGCGGCGTGGGAGATGACGCGCGAGGCCGAACTGCGCGCCCGCGACTTCGTGGCCCTGGTTTCGGGTGGCGTGCACGCCGAAACCGAGGTGGGGGTGGCGCAGCGGCTGCTGCTGCAGGCCCAGACGGCGCTGGCCTCCTACGCCGAGCCGGCCTGGGCACACGAACACGGGTGGCCGCAGTTCGCCGACCGGCTGCTGGAGCTGGCCCGCGCCGCCGAGCCCGGCTCGGATCATCAGCTCGCGTTCGTCAACACCCTGTGCTCGTCGGTGCTGTCGACCCGGCACGTCGTGACGCTGGCGGACCTGCTCGACCACGACCCGGCGGATCTCGGATTGGCCGGCCTCGAGATCGACACCGACCTGCGGTGGCGCATCGTCACCGCGCTCGCCAGCGCCGGCGAGATCGACGCCGACGGGCCCGCGACGCCCTTCATCGACGCGGAGGTGCAGCGCGACCCCACCGCCGCCGGCAAGCGCCACGGCGCCCAGGCGGCGACGGCGCGACCGCAACCTGAGGTCAAGGAGCAGGCCTGGACGACGGTGATCGAGGACGACACCCTGGCCAACATCACGGCCCGCGCCATCATCGCGGGCTTCGCCCCATCGGGTCAGCAGGATCTGCTCGCACCGTTCACGGATCGCTACTTCGCGGCGATCCCGGGCGTGTGGGCGCGGCGGTCCAGCGAAGTCGCGCAAACGGTGGTGATCGGCCTGTACCCGCACTGGAACATCAGCGAGGCCGGCATCGCGGCCGCCGACAAGTTCCTGTCCGACCCGGAGGTGCCGCCCGCGTTGCGGCGGCTGGTCCTCGAAGGCCAGGCCGGTGTGAAGCGGGCCCTGCGGGCGCGCACGTTCGACGCGGCGGACTAGACCGGATGGTGGCGACCCGCCACGCCCGGCTACGCCGCGCTCGCGATCGCCACTAGACCAAACGGTGGCGACCCGCCACGCCCGGCTACGCCGCGCTAGGCCGGGGAGATCCCCGCGCTCATGACGCGGATCGCGCTGACCAGGCCGTCGACCAGGTCACCGCGCTGGAACGCCGAGGTCGCGGCGGCGACCCCCAGCGGCGCCGACGACTCGGCGCCGCGGCCGCGGACCTGCGAGCCGTAGACGACCTCGATGACCTTCTGGTCGGGCGAGACCGCCAGCAGCACGGCGTCGTCCGGCGTGGGCACCTTGGCCAGGATCTCGCGCGCGCGGGCGGCGGTGTCGTTGCCCAGGTCGCCGAGGTAGATGGCGAACCGAGCCTTCGACGCCCG
Source organism: Mycobacterium sp. E735 (assembly GCF_001666955.1). NCBI lineage: Bacteria > Bacillati > Actinomycetota > Actinomycetes > Mycobacteriales > Mycobacteriaceae > Mycobacterium > Mycobacterium sp. E735. The sequence goes on from NZ_LZIX01000286.1 coordinate 18,858, forward strand.
CGAGCCGAACTTAAGGGCGTCATCGATGGCGACGAGGTCCTTGGTCGGGAAGGGGAAATGAACCGACAGCTCGCCCGGCTCGGTCACCCCGGAAAGGCGCCCGCTGGTGGTGATCACCCAGCCGTTGGGCAGCTCGTCGGGCTCGATCGTCGCTAACTCACCACGTGCCACTGGCGCCACCTCCGACTGCGAATTCATGTCCGCCGTGCCCGCCGTGAGCGTGGCCGACGTCTTCGTCCGTGGCCGCCCACAAAATCGGCGGGTGGGTCCACTTCTCCCCCAGCTTGTAGGTCGCCGGGTGCGGTCCCTTGCGAGACCAGATCAGCAGCGCCAGGACGACCACCAGCAGCAACGGTATCCCGATGAAGTACAGGTGAATCTGCAAAAGGCTCACGACGAAAACCGTATCTCACGCGGTGATTCGTCGGCACACTCGGACACGAGATTGGTCAGGCCGCGCCTTCGCCGAGGTAACGCGCCCAGGCCGGATCGAGCTCCTTGACCGTCGAGAGCAGCCGCCAGTGCTGCCCCGTCGGCGGCAGCGGCGTACGGCGCAGCACCCAGCCGAGTTCGGTCAGCAGCTTGTCGCCCTTGCGGTGGTTGCACGTCGAGCAGCACGCGACGCAGTTCTCCCAGGAGTGGTCGCCACCGCGGCTGCGGGGCACCACGTGATCGACCGTGTCGGCCTTGGCCCCGCAGTAGGCGCAGGAGAACCGGTCGCGGTGCATCAGCGCGGCGCGGGTCATCGGGACCCGGGCGCGGTAGGGGACGCGCACATAGGACCGCAGCTGGATCACCGAGGGCACCAGGATCGAGCTGGTGGCCGAGTGGATCACCGGCCCCGCCGGGTCGTGGTGGACCACGTCGGCCTTGCCGCAGATCACCATCACGATGGCCCGGCGCATCGGCAGGGCGGTCAGCGGCTCGTAGGTGGAATTCAGCAGCAGCACGCGCCGGCGGCTCCACACGGATGCGGTGTCTTGGCGGGTGGGGGGATGGGTATCGACGCTATGCAGGCACGACGCGGATGGGGGCCCGGTTAACCCTGCCGCGGCACCGGAACTGCGGTGGCTGCGGCGTCTTTTGCCCTGCGCCATAGATCCTCCGCCGATAGTCCACCATGATTCGCCGCCAATCGCACCCCTATTGCAGGTGAACGGCATGTCGCGCGGGTGAACACCGGGCACACCGTCTGCCCGGTGCGGCCCGGCGCCACCGCGATGGACCACAATGGAGGCGATGGATTCCGAGCCCCAGTCCTTCTATGACGCCGTCGGCGGTGCCCCCACGTTCAACGCGATCGTGTCCCGGTTCTACGCCCAGGTCGCCGAGGACGAGATCCTGCGCCAGATCTACCCCGAAGACGACCTGGCGGGCGCCGAGGAGCGGCTGCGGATGTTCCTCGAGCAGTACTGGGGCGGTCCCCGCACCTACTCCGACCAGCGGGGCCATCCCCGGTTGCGCATGCGCCACGTCCCGTTCCGGATCACTCCCATCGAGCGCGACGCCTGGCTGCGCTGCATGCACATCGCCGTCGGGTCGATCGACTCGGAGACCCTCGACGACGAGCACCGGCGCCAGTTGCTCGATTACCTTGAAATGGCTGCCCACTCGCTGGTCAACGCGGCGTTGTGATGTCGGCCCACGACAATGAGCGGGGTGGAATGAGAGCCAAGCCGTGGTGGTCAGACGCGGTGTTCTATCAGGTGTATCCGCGGTCGTTCGCCGACAGTGACGGCGACGGCGTCGGCGACCTGGACGGTCTGACGGCTCGGCTGGAACACCTGGAACGGCTCGGCGTCGACGCGATCTGGCTCAACCCTGTCACCGTGTCGCCGATGGCCGACCATGGCTACGACGTCGCGGATCCGCGCGACATCGACCCGTTGTTCGGCGGGATGGCGGCGTTCGAGCGGCTGGTGGCGGCGGCACACGAGCGGGGCATCAAGATCACCATGGACGTGGTGCCCAACCACAGCAGTTCGGCGCATCCGTGGTTTCAGGCTGCGCTGGCTGCCGGTCCGGGCACCGACGCCCGTGACCGCTACTTTTTTCGCGACGGGCGCGGCTCCGACGGCGAACTGCCGCCGAACAACTGGACGTCGGTGTTCGGCGGGCCGGCCTGGACGCGGGTGATCGAACCGGACGGCAATCCGGGCCAGTGGTACCTGCACCTGTTCGACGCCGAGCAGCCGGACCTGAACTGGGAACACCCGGACATCTTCGACGACTTCGAGAAGACGCTGCGGTTCTGGCTGGAACGCGGCGTCGACGGATTCCGCATCGACGTCGCGCACGGAATGGCCAAGCCGGCCGACCTGCCCGACGCGCGGGACGACATCAAGGTCCTGCACCACAGCGATGACGACCCGCGCTTCAACCACCCGAGCGTGCACGAAATCCACCGCGGGATCCGATCGATCGTCGATGACTACCCGGGGGCGGTGACCATCGGCGAGGTCTGGGTCATGGACAACGTCCGGTGGGCCGAATACCTGCGACCGGACGAGCTTCATCTCGGCTTCAACTTCCGGTTGACCAAGATCGACTTCGACGCGACCCAAATCCATGACGCCATCCAGAACTCGTTGGCGGCCACCGCGATCGAGAACGCCACACCGACGTGGACGCTGTCCAACCACGACGTCGGCCGCGAGGTCACCCGGTACGGCGACGGTGAGCTCGGGTTGCGCCGGGCGCGCGCCATGGCGATGGTGATGCTGGCGCTGCCGGGCGCGGTGTTCGTCTACAACGGCGAGGAGCTGGGGCTCCCCGACGTGACGCTGCCCGACGAAGTGCTCCAAGACCCGACGTGGGAACGCTCCGGGCACACCGAGCGCGGCCGCGACAAGTGCCGGGTCCCGATCCCGTGGTCGGGCGACGCGCCGCCATTCGGCTTCTCCTCGTCGCCAGCCACCTGGTTGCCGATGCCCCGGGAGTGGGCGGCGCTGACCGTCGAAAAGCAGACCGCCGACCCGAAATCGACCTTCTCGTTCTTCCAGCACATCATCAAATCGCGCAAGGAGCGCACCGAATTCGACGGCGACGGGCTCGAGTGGCTGGACGCACCGCGTGATGCGCTGATCTTCCGCCGCGGCGGCGGTGCGGTGTGCGCGCTGAACGCCGGCCGCCGACCCATCCCGCTGCCACCGGGAGAACTCATCGTGACCAGCGCACCGCTGATCGACGGCAAACTCCCGCCCGACACCGCGGCCTGGCTGGCCTGAGCGACCAAAGGCGCGGCGGAGCAGTAGCTTTCGTATAACGTTCCGGGGTGTCGCTTGCAAGGGGCATACCCGGTGGGGGTACTGTCGTGCCATGGCCGAGATCGAGCCCACCGGTGAAAGGCGCGTCGGTGGATAACACGTTGCGGTGGGTGGTGACGGCGCTCTTCGCCGTCAGCTTTGTTGCGTATGCGTATTTCCTTGTCGCCCAACGCCGATGCTGGACGGGCGTCGTCAGCCAGCTGCTACACCTCGCGATGTCGGCCGCGATGATCCTGATGGCCTGGGGCGTGGGAATGACCCTTCCGACCTTCGCGGCGGCGATGTGCTTTCTGCTCGGCGGTGCCTGGTTCGTCGGCGTCGCCGGTCACGCGCCGTGGGCCGTCGATGGCCGGCTGACGAACTACTACTACGCCGTGATGATGGTGGCGATGGCCTGGATGTACGGGGCGATGAACGGCAGCCTGCCGGGAGGGCCCGCGCACTCGGGCGGCGCGGCGATGGACATGTCCGCACAGTCGGGCGCGCCCGCGATGCGGCACGAAACCCCCGATTGGGTCGGCGCGGTGAACTGGACCGCGGCACTGGGGTTCGCCGGCGTGGCGATTTACTGGGCGTATCGCTGGATGGCCCGGCGCTGGACGGACCTGATGCCGCGCGCCGTTCGACTAACCCACGCGCAAATCGTGACTCAGACCGTCACCGCCGCAGGCACGGCGCTGATGTTCGCCGACATCGTGTGAGCGGGCCGGTCGACCGGTTCGGCCAAGTTCCGGCGCAGCGCTTGGCTCGTCGCTGCTCTATACCTAGTACATGGCGACCTACTCGTGGACAGTGATCGGAGCCGGACCCGCGGGAATCGCGGCGGTGGGGCGGCTGCTCGATCAGGGCGTGCCGCCTGACAAGATCGCCTGGCTCGATCCTGCCTTCGCCGCGGGTGACCTGGGCGGCAAGTGGCGGTCGGTGTCCAGCAACACCATTGCCGGAACCTTCCTGAGTTTCTTGAACGGCTCTGCGGCCTTTCGGTTTTCGGAGGCCCCGCCTTCCCCGCTGGCCGAAGTCGACCCGGAGGAGACTTGCGCCCTGGCCCTGGTCGCCGACCCGTTGGTGTGGGTCACCGGGCACCTGCGCGAGCGGGTGCACGTGTTCGAGACGGTGGCCACCAGCCTGTCGCTGCAACGGCGGCAGTGGCGGATCCAGACGCAGGATTCGGAAGTAAGGTCGGACAACGTGATCCTCGCGATCGGCGCGGAACCGAAGAGTCTCGACTACCCCATCGACGCGATTCCGGTCGAGGTCGCCCTCGACGCCGACAGGCTCGCCGAGGTGCCACTCGAAGGCGCGACGGTTGGCGTCTTCGGCTCGTCGCACTCGTCGATGATCGCGCTGCCGCACCTGCTGCGGCTTCCGGTCGGCAGGGTGATCAATTTTTACCGCAGTCCGCTCAAATATGCTGTCTATCTTGATGATTGGATACTGTTCGATGACACCGGCCTCAAGGGCCGAGCCGCCGTCTGGGCCCGGGAGAACATCGACGGGGAGTACCCGGAACGGTTGGAAAGGTGCTGGGTTGCCGGCCCGGACTTCGACGAGAAGCTCGCCGAGTGCGACCGCGTCGTCTACACCGTCGGCTTCGAGCAGCGAAAGCTGCCCGAGACGCCCCAGTGGGGACCGCTGCAGTACAACCGGATGAACGGAATCCTCGCCCCCGGCCTGTTCGGGCTGGGCATCGCGTTCCCCGAGTACGCCGAAGACCCGTACGGCTATGGGCAATACCGCGTCGGCCTCAAGAAGTTCATGGATTACCTCGACGCGGTTCTGCCGTTGTGGATGGTCTACGGCACCTGATCCGCCGCCCGACGACCGCATTTAACTCAACATGATTTCCGACCGACACCGGTCGTCTCAGGCGTCAGCTCAATAAGAGAGCCGGGTCGCCGCGGCGCCGGTACACCGAGCCAAACCGGGCGTCGAGGCGCAACCAGGTCGGCAGGATCCGAACGCGGATCATCTCGTCGGCGCCGACGGCGTCGGCCGACTGCGGCAGGAAACCCATTGCGGTCAAGGCGAACACACACCGCATCGGCAGTCCCACACTACCGCCCGGCGAGCTCACCTGGACGACTTCCTGGTCGAGCAGCGACACCGGCGGACCGTGCGAACTGCCATGCTCCTTGGCGAGTTGCGCCCCGCGCTGCGCGAGGTCGAGCATCACCCGGGCGGGTATGTCGTCGAGGTGCGTGAAGCCGGAGTCCGGCGGCAGCGCCCCGCGCCACGCGGAATCCATCGCGAAGCCGGGGTCGACGTAGCCCGAGTCGTCCATCGCGGACAGGCCGCGCGCCAGCGCGTCCGCACCCACGGACAGATCCTCGGGCCGCACTTCGCCGCCCACCACCCGGCTGGCCAGGACGTCGAAACCCGTTGCCACCCAGGCAGTCAGCAGGCCCGCCGATCGAGCGCGCAGGCGAATGACCGCGGCGTCGTCGAGGCGCAGCGCGTAGTCGACGAACGCGGCCAGATCCCTGCGCTGGGCGGCCCGGTCGGCTGGCCCCAACCAAAGCCCGCGGTCAACTACTACCGAATCCACCGTTGCAGATACTCCCGATGGTGTGGGGAGAGCCGCACCAGCCGCTCCTCCTCGATGTGAACGGCGGCCAGCTGCGACTCGGCGATGACGGCGGGTTTGGACTCAGGATCGGCGCTGACCGAGCGCACCTCGTAGCCCAGCGTGAAGTCCACCGCCCGCAACCGCTTGGTCCACATCGTCACCTGCAGCGGCGAATCGACCAGCCGCAGTTGACCTTTGTAGGTCACCTTGACCTCGGCGATCAGCAACCCGATGGTCAAGATATCGACCTCGAACGCTTCGCGCAGGAACTGGACCCGGGCCTCCTCCAGAATCGTGACCATGGTGGCGTGGTTGACGTGCTGGTACATGTCGATGTCCGACCAGCGCACCGGTACGGGGGCTACGAAGCCGACGGTCAACTGGAGGATCCTCTCCCGCTGGTGCGGGTCATGCGCCGGATCTGGCGCGCGGCCACCGAGAGTGTCGCAAGATCCTTCTCCCCGCTTTCTTGGATTTCGATGAGGGTGCGGCGGGCCCGCTCCACCCTTGACGCCGACAGATGTTCCCACTCGGCGATCTTCTCCTCGCCGCTCTCGTCGGGCTCGCCCACGGCGAGCACGTCGAAGCACAACGACCGTAGCGACGCGTAGATGTCATCGCGAATCGCCAAGCGCGCCAACGAATGCCACCGGTCGTTGCGGGGTAGCTCGGAGACCGCCGTCAGCAGGCCGTCGGTGCCCAGCCGGTCCATCAGGGCGAAGTAGGTGTCCGCGACCTCGGCGGCGTCGATGTCGTTGATGTCGGCGATGTCGATGATGTCGAGCAGGCTGAAGCGGTACAGGCCCGCGGCGATCATGTACGCCAGATCCTCGGGCGCACCCTGCGACGAGAACTCGGCGGCCTCCTTCTCGACGATCGCCTTGTCGTCGCCGCGCAGCCACTCCGACATCCGGGGCGTGAGGTCTTTGACCTTCGCGGCGAACCGGTTGATCTCGGCGCCGACGGCCAGCGGCTGCGGACGGTAGTTGAGCAGCCAGCGGCCGGCGCGGTCGATCAGCCGTCGGGTGTCCAGCGTGAGCCGGTCCGACATGGCGACCGGCAGGTTCGCGGCGCGGATCCGCCGCCAGATCTCGCCCACGCCGAAGATGGCGTCGGTGGCTACGTAGGTGCGGACCGCGTCGACCGGCCCCACGCCGACGTCCTCGACGATCCGAAACGCGTAGCTGATGCCTGCGGTGTCGACCAGGTCGTTGATCAGCATGGTGGTGACGATCTCGCGGCGCAGCTGGTGGGTGCGGATCTCCGGGGTGAACCGTTCCCGCAACGGCGTCGGGAAGTATTGGGGCAACCGGGACGCGAACACGTCCTGCTCGGTCAGCTCGGTGTTCAGCATCTCCTCTTTGAGCCCGAGTTTGACGTGCGCCATCAGCGTGCACAGCTCGGGCGAGGTGAGCCCGATGCCGGCCTCGCACCGGCGGTCGATCTCCTTCTCCGATGGCAGCGCTTCGAGTTCCCGGTTGAGCCCTCGCTCGTCGACCAGGTACTGAATCTGCCTGCCGTGCACCGGCAGCAGGCTTGCCGCGTTGGCGCGGCTGGTGCCGATCAGGTCGTTCTGATCCTCGTTGTCGGTGAGCACCAGCTGCGCGACCTCGTCGGTCATCGACTCCAGCAGCTCTTTGCGCTCGGCGGGGTCGACGCGGCCTGCCGTCACCAGCGAGTCGATCAGGATTTTGATGTTGACCTCGTGGTCCGAGCAGTCCACCCCGGCGGAGTTGTCCATGGCGTCGGTGTTGATCCGCCCGCCCGACAGATCGAATTCGACGCGGCCAAGGGCGGTCACCCCCAGGTTCCCGCCTTCCCCGATCACCTTGGCGCGCACCTGGCTCGCGTTGACCCGCACGGGATCGTTGGCGCGGTCGCCGACGTCGGCGTCGGACTCCGACTCGGCCTTGATGTAGGTGCCGATGCCCCCGTTGAACAGCAGGTCGACCGGCGCCTGCAGGATCGCCTTGATCAGGTTCGGCGGCGTCATTTCGGTGACCTCGCCGTCGATGCCCAGCGCGTCGCGCACCTGCGAGCTGACCGGGATGGATTTGTGCTCGCGGCTGTACACCCCGCCGCCCTCACTGATCAGCGACTTGTCGTAGTCGTCCCAGCTGGATCGCGGCAGGTCGAACATCCGCCGGCGCTCCTCCCACGAGGCCGCGGGGTCGGGGTCGGGGTCGAGAAAGACGTGCCGGTGATCGAAGGCCGCGATCAGCCTGATGTGTCTGGACAGCAGCATGCCGTTGCCGAACACGTCGCCGCTCATGTCGCCCACGCCCACCACCGTGAAGTCCTCGGACTGGGTGTCGACGCCCATCTCCCGGAAGTGTCGCTTGACGGCCTCCCACGCGCCTTTGGCCGTGATGCCCATGGCCTTGTGGTCATAGCCCACCGATCCGCCGGATGCGAACGCATCACCCAACCAGAATCCGTAGGACTTCGCGACGTCGTTGGCGATGTCGGAGAAGGTGGCGGTGCCCTTGTCCGCGGCCACCACCAGGTAAGCGTCGTCGCCGTCGCGCCGGATCACCCCGGGCGGCGGGCTGACCTTCTTCGTTTTGTGGTCGACGTTGTCGGTGACGTCGAGGAGCCCGGAGATGAACAGCTGATAGCAGGCGACACCCTCGGCACGGATGGCCTCGCGGTCCTCCGCCTGGTCGCCGGTCGCCAGCGGCGGCCTTTTGACGACGAAGCCGCCCTTGGCCCCGACCGGCACGATGACGGCGTTCTTCACCGCCTGCGCCTTGACCAGGCCGAGGATCTCGGTGCGGAAATCGTCGCGGCGGTCCGACCAGCGCAGCCCGCCGCGCGCCACCGGCCCGAACCGCAGGTGCACGCCCTCGACGCGGGGCGAGTAGACGAAGATCTCGTACTTGGGCCGCGGCAGCGGCAGTTCGTCGATCAGCTGGGCATCGAGCTTGAGGGCCAGCACATTTCGGGCGCGGGCCGAACCCTCCCGGGTCACGAAGTAATTGGTGCGCAACGTCGCCTGCACCAGCGACGCGAACGCCCGCAGGATGCGATCGGTGTCCAGGCTCATCAGCGCGTCGATGTCGGCGGCGACCGCGGCAGCCGCCGCTTGGGCGTCGCGATTCCTCGACGAGCCCGACGGGCGGGGATCGAAGAGCGCCTCGAACAGGGCGACCAGTGAACGCGCCGTGGAGGGGTGCTCGTTGAGCACCGACTCGATGTAGGACTGACTGTAGGGAAAGCCCGCCTGCCGTAGGTATTTCGCGTAGGCACGCAGCAACACGACCTGCTGCCAGGTCAGCCGCGCGCGCATGACCAGTTCGTTGAAGCGGTCGATCTCGACCCGGCCTTCCCAGATCGCGGTGACCGCGTCGGCGAATCGCTGTGCGGTGGCCTCGCGCTCGGTTGTCGTGGTCGCCGGCGAGATGGTGGGGTGGGTCGAGATCTTGAACTGGTAGATCCACACCGGCAGGTTGTCCGGGCGGGTCACGGTGAAGGGCCGCTCCTCGAGCACCACCACGCCCATGCTCTGCAGCATCGGCAGCAGCTGGCTCAGCGAGGCGGTGCGCCCGCCCAGGAACCAGGTCAGCTGGGCGGCCCCGTCCTCGCCGCGCTCAGAGAACACTAGCTTTACCGAATTATCTTGCAGCCCTTGGATTATGGCGATGTGGTCGATGGCGTCGGCCGGGCTGACGGCCTGCTTGTAGACCTCCGAGAACGCCGTGGCGTAGTGCTCGACGTCGGCCTGCTCGGCGCGGCCGTCCGCGGCCGCGCCGAGCAACCGGTCGGTCCAGGTGCGGGCGGCCTCGCTCAGCAGCCCCTGGATGCGGACCCGATTGTCCTCGGAGACGTCGACGGGTGCGGCTTCTTCGGGCAGCCGCACCATGAAATGCATGAGGGCCCAGGGTGACTCGCTGACGCGGGCGGTGAACTCGAGCCGCGTGCCGCCGAATTCGCGGACCAAGATGTCTTCGATCTGAAGCCGCACCTGGGTGGTGTAGCGGTCGCGGGGCAAGTACACCAGGCAGGACACGAAGTATTGGAGCCGATCGGCGCGCAGGAACAACAACGCCCGCCGTTGGGATCCCAGGTCCACCACCGCTTTGGCCATCGCCAACAGCCGCTCGGCGCTGAGAGTGAAAAGCTCTGAGCGCGGGACGGTTTGGATGACGTCGAGCAGCAGCTGACCGGGGTGGATCGGGTCGCTGTCGGCCAGGGCGAGCGCGTCGCGGACCCGGGTCGAGACCGTAGGGATCTCCAGGACGTCGGCGTTCATGGCGGCGACCGTGAAGAGCCCGACGAAGCGGTGCTCGACGACTCCGTCGTCGGCCCTCTCCCGCACCGCGATGGCGTACGGATAGGCGCCGTACCGCAAGTAGCTGCCCACGACAGACTGCGCGAGCACCAGCAGCTTGTCGTCATCGGTCAATCGGGGGCGGGAACCGGTGCGGGTGCGCAGGACGCCCAGGCCGGGTGAGCCGTCGCCGGAGACCAGGCCCTCGTGCACGCGGCACCGTTGGTAGCCCAGCAGCAGGAAGTTACCGTTGCCCAGCCAGCGCAGCAGGGCGGCGACGTCGTCGCGGTCCGGCGCGGAGAACTGGCCGTGCGCGTTGGTTTCCACGTCCGCGGCCAGGCCGCTCAGGGCGGCGATCAACGCGCCCGCGTCGCTGGCGACCTGCTGCACGTCCGACAGGACCTTGGGCAGCAGCCGCTCGACTTCGACGAGGCCCTTGGTGTCGACCGACGGCAGCAGCTGCACGTGTATCCACGCTTCGCCGACGTATGGCGGTGCGCCGGGAGGTTTGGGTTCGACGCTGACCAGGTCGCCGTCCGAGTTGCGGTGCACCTCGAACACCGGCGTCATGATGGCGGCGTAGGGCACGCCGAGCCGGTGCAGCAGCACGGTGACCGAGTCCATCAGCATGCCGCCGTGATCGGTGACGACCTGCAGCGCGGGCCCGAATCCGGCCGGATCCTCCGCGGGGTACACCGCGACTCGGCTCTGGCCGGCGGGGCGGTGCTGGCCCAACCGATAGTGGGCGCCCAGCATGGCGGGAGTGACGATGGAGGTCGGGACGGTCAGGTCGATCGGACCGGAATCCGCCGCCCCCGGTTCGTCGCCGTGCGGGCCGCGATAGCTCTCGATGTAGGCCTTCGCGATCCAGCCCGGAATGTCCTCCTGCAGTGTGAACGCGGTCCACGGCTTGAGGGCCTGCTTGGCTCCGGGATCGATCGTCATGCCGATGGCTCCCAACTCGTGACCGATGTCACTGTGCTCAACCGCCCAGTCTCCCCCGCAATGGGGGGCGGCCCCCAGCGGCCGTCCGGGCCGCGTCACTGCGGGGCTGCGCAGCTGACACTAGTCGCGCGTGAGCTTTCGGTGGGTCACTCTGTGCGGTCGCGCCGCGTCAACTCCGAGGCGTGCGACCTTGTTCTCCTCGTACGCACCGAAGTTGCCCTCGAACCAGAACCACTTGGCCTCGTTGTCCTCGTCGCCCTCCCAGGCCAGGATGTGCGTGCACGTGCGGTCCAGGAACCAGCGATCGTGGGAGATCACGACCGCGCAGCCGGGGAATTTCTCCAGGGCGTTCTCGAGCGAGCCGAGCGTTTCGACGTCGAGGTCGTTGGTGGGTTCGTCGAGCAGGATCAGGTTGCCGCCCTCTTTGAGCGTGAGCGCCAGGTTCAGCCGGTTGCGCTCGCCGCCGGAGAGCACGCCGGCCGGCTTCTGCTGGTCAGGACCCTTGAAGCCGAACGCTGAAACGTAGGCGCGCGACGGGATCTCGTTCTGTCCGACCTCGATGTAGTCGAGGCCGTCCGAAACGACTTCCCACACGGTCTTCTTGGGGTCGATCCCGGCGCGGGACTGGTCGACGTAGCTGAGCTTGACGGTTTCTCCGACCTTGACCGTCCCGCTGTCGGGCTGTTCGAGTCCCACGATGGTCTTGAACAGCGTCGTCTTGCCGACGCCGTTGGGACCGATGACGCCGACGATGCCGTTGCGGGGCAGGGTGAAGGACAGGTCCTTGATCAGCGTGCGCCCGCCGAAGCCCTTGTCCAGGTGCTCGACCTCGACGACCACGTTGCCCAGCCGCGGCCCGACCGGGATCTGGATCTCCTCGAAGTCGAGCTTGCGCGTCTTTTCCGCCTCGGCCGCCATCTCCTCATACCGCTGCAGCCGCGCCTTGCTCTTCGCCTGGCGCGCCTTGGCCCCCGACCGCACCCAGGCCAGCTCCTCGGTCAGCCGCTTCTGCAGCTTGGCGTCCTTGCGGCCCTGCACCGACAAGCGCTCGGCCTTCTTCTCCAGATAGGTCGAATAGTTGCCCTCATAGGGGTACGCGCGACCGCGGTCGAGCTCGAGGATCCACTGCGCCACGTTGTCCAGGAAGTACCGGTCGTGGGTCACCGCCAACACCGCGCCCGCATAGGCGGCCAGGTGCTGTTCGAGCCACTGCACGCTTTCGGCGTCCAGGTGGTTGGTCGGCTCGTCGAGCAGCAACAGGTCCGGCTTGGACAACAGCAGCTTGCACAGCGCCACGCGCCGTCGCTCACCACCGGACAGGTTCGTCACCGGCTCGTCGGGCGGCGGGCAGCGCAGGGCGTCCATGGCCTGCTCGAGCTGCGAGTCGAGGTCCCAGGCGTCGGCGTGGTCCAGCTCCTCCTGCAGCCGGCCCATTTCCTCCATCAACTCGTCGGAGTAGTCGGTGGCCATCAATTCGGCGACCTCGTTGAACCGGTCCAGCTTGACCTTGATCTCGCCGAGCCCCTCCTCGACGTTGCCGCGCACCGTCTTCTCTTCGTTCAGCGGTGGCTCCTGCTGCAGGATGCCGACGGTGGCGCCGGTGGCCAGGAAGGCCTCGCCGTTGTTCGGCTTGTCCAGCCCAGCCATGATCCGCAAGACGCTCGACTTGCCGGCGCCGTTGGGGCCGACGACACCGATCTTGGCGCCCGGGTAGAAGCTCAACGTGACGTCGTCCAGGATCACCTTGTCGCCGTGCGCCTTGCGGACCTTTTTCATCGTGTAGATGAACTCAGCCATGCCGCGGTCATGCCTTTCTGGTCTTTTGAGAGAGTTCTCGCGACCATCCTAGGCATCGCGCGGTGGGCCGGATTCCGCAGCTAAGCCGACATCGGCAGCGGTCCCGCTTCGGCGGAGTCGACGCCGGCGTCGCGATCGGCGTCCTCACCAGCGGTGCCGGTCGCATCCGTGGGTGGCTTGCCGGCATCGCCGGCAGTCGGGCCGGTGTAGCCGGGCCTCTCGATGCGGACGATCGCGCGGGACACATCGGGCCCGACGGAGGTGGCACGCATCTCCAGCGACGAGCGGCGGTTGCCGTCGCGGTCCTCGTACTCGCTGGTGTACACGTGGCCCACGACAATCACCGGTGCACCCTTACCCAGCGCGGCGCCCACGCCGGTGACCAACTTGCCCCAGCAATTGACGTTGATGAACAACGAGTTGCCCGGCTCCCAGCCTCCGTCGGCCGTGCGCCGCCGGGAATTGCTCGCGACGCGGAACTTGATCACCTCCTGCGTGCCGACGTGTCGGCGTTCGGGGTTGGTGACGATGTGTCCGACGACCGTAAGCGGTGTTTCAAACATTGGCTGATCCCTTCTCGGTTGCCATTTCTCTGCTGTCGTGACCATTGACCTCGCCGCAACCGACGGACCTGGGGCCGAAACCGGGTCTCGGTGAGCGGTCCTGTGGAAAGAGACGGGACTGTGGAGTAGTTCGCGGGTCACATTCCAGCGCGGAATCGGCAACCGAAACTTGTCGTACCGCGCGGCGACGATGGGTTCATGTCTTCGACCGCATCGTCCGACTCCGTGGTGGTGAGCCCCAAAGACCGTCTCGGGGTGCTGTTCGAGGAGTTGGCGGAGTTGGCCGGTCAGCGCAACGCCGTCGATGGGCGCATCGTGGATTTGGTCGCCGAGATCGAGCGTGAGGAGCTGTGCGGCATGACCGGCGCGCGGTCGGTGCCGGCGTTGGTGGCCTGGAAGCTGGGGTTGTCCTCGACCACCGCGCACACGATCGCCACCGTCGCGCGCCGGGTCGAGGAGTTCCCCCGCTGCGCCCAAGGAATGCGGGAGGGCCGGCTGTCGCTGGATCAGGTCGGCGTCATCGCGGCACGTGCGGGTGGGGGGTCCGATGCGCACTACGCGGAGTTGGCGCAGGTGGCCACGGTGCACCAGCTGCGCACCGCGATCAGCCTCGAACCGCGTCCTGACCCAGGACCCCGGCGCGAGCTCGAGCCCTCGTTGAGGAAGACCTCCACCGAGCAGGGCGCCTGCTATCGGATCTCCCTGCCGTCTGCGGACGCCGCGACGTTCGACGCCGCCTTGCAGTCCCATCGTGACGCGCTGATCGCCGAATGGAAGCACGACCGCGCCGAGGGAGCGTC
>NZ_LZIX01000287.1:0-15341 GCF_001666955.1 Mycobacterium sp. E735
ACCCACCGGCGAGCGCGCCGACTGGTGGTGGTACCAACCCTTCCAACCCCAACCACCACCATCCAACAACTAGCCCGACGTTGAGCCCCGAAACAGGTTGCTGGATAGACGAATTCGTACGTTGTCAGAGCGGCTTTGCATGTCCCGGCGTGTCACGGCGCGCCAGCTCGGCCAGCATCGCGTTGTAGGCGACCAGCTCGGCGTCGTCGTCACGGTCGGCGGCGCGGTCGAGCCGCCGGGCGGTGCGGTCGTCGCTGCGGGCCCACTGCACCAGCAGCGCGAGCATCACGATCACCAGGGGCAGTTCGCCGGCCGCCCAGGCAATGCCGCCGCCCAGCCGCTGGTCCCCCAGCAGGTCGGTGTGCCAGCTCAAACCGAGCGAGCGGTAATAGTCGGCGCCGAGCACCCTGCGGGTGCCCATCAGCACCACCCCGAAGAACGCGTGCAGCGGCAGCGAGGCGAACACCACGCCCACCTTGGCCAGCGGCGGGATCGGTCGCGGGGTGGGGTCGACGCCGATGACGATCCAGTAGAAGAGGTAGCCGCTGAGCAGGAAGTGGACGTTCATCGCGAGATGGCCCGCGTGACTGCCGACGGCGATGTCGAACAAGTTCGACAGGTACAGCCCGTAGAAGCCGGCGACGAAGAGCACGGTGGCGACGACCGGGTTGGTGAGGAACCGCGATAGGCGGCTGTGCAGCGCGGCCAGCAGCCATTCCCGCATGCCGGGCGGTTCGTCGCGGCCGGCGGCGGGCAACGCACGCAGGGCCAGGCTCACCGGGGCGCCGAGCACCAGCAGGATCGGCACCAGCATCGACAGGCCCATGTGGGCGACCATGTGGACGCTGAACATCGCCGGCATGTAGCGGCCGACGCCCGACGAGGTGACGAACAGCAACGCCAGGCAGCCCAGCAGCCAGGACGCCGTCCGGCCCGGCGGCCAGGCGTCGCCGCGGCGGCGCAGACGCACCACCGCGGCCACGTAGAGCGCGGCGAAGACGATCGCGGCGCTGCCGAAGATCAGGTCGAATCGCCAGTCGAACAGGATGCGGGCCGCGGTGGGCGGGCCGTTGAAGTCGTAGCCGATCTCGGCTTCGGGAATCGAGGGCAGCCGGCTCGGCGGCGGTGGTGGCGGGGTGCGGCCCAGCCCGACGGCGACGCCGAAGGTGAGGCCGAAGACCGCGGCCTCGGCGAGCGCCAGCCGGAGCAGGGCGCGGCGGCCGCCGGAGTCGGCCGGTTCGGCTTGCAGCCGCGCGACGGCGATGCGCCGCTGGCGCCAGCCGATGACCCCGAGCGCGCACAAAGCGAGGAACTTGGCGATCACCAGGCGCCCGTATTCGGTGGTGACCAGGTCGCCGAGCGGCACCCGCACCACGGCGTTCATCACACCGCTCAGCGCCATCGCGACCCAGCACCACAGCGCGATCGCGGAGAACCGCCGGGCCGCCAATGCGACGTGTCCCCCGCCGCGCAGCCCGTAGGCGGCCAACGCGAGCAGGCCACCGGCCCAGACACCGGCGGCCACGAGGTGGATCAGCAGGCTGTTGGTGGCCAGGTCGTGCGACCCGCCTGCCGACGAGTGGCCCGTCAGTCCCAAGGGCAGCAGGGTCAGCAACGAGCCGGCGAACAGCAGCGGCGTCCACGACCAGCGCAGCACCGCCAGGCTCGCCAGCATCACCAGCGCCGCCAGCGCCGCGGTCCAGCGCCACGCGGAGGCGGTGGTGACCAGCCCGGCCACCGACCAGATCCGTGCCGGGTCGAGCAGCGCGACCAACGGTCGCCCCGACACGTCGGAGATGGTCAGCGGCACCAGCAGCGCCGCGCACACCGCCCAGACCCCGGACGCCACCGTGCCCAGCCGAAGCGCCCGGTACCCGTCGGCGTCCAGGACGCCGCTGCGTTGCGGTGGCACCAGGAAAGCCGCGAACAGAAAGGACCCCACGGCCAGCACCGCGGCGAACTCCCCCGCGGCCCGGACGAACGGCAGCCCCAACGTGGTCGTCGGGCCCGGGTCCGGCAACCCGGTGGCGGTCAGCGCGTCGGCCAGCGACAGCGCCCCGATACCGGCCGCCGTGCATCCCGCCAGCAACGCGACGCCGATCAGCAGCGGCCACACCAGCGCGCGTGGTGTGGTCACGGACCGGTCGACCGTCATACAACCAGGGTATGGGCGCGGATCCGCGACTACCGAGCCAGGCGCTCCTCGCGGGCCTTGGCCTCGCGGGCGACGAACTGATTACGCGCGATCCGCCCGATGTAATCGGAGTCCCGCAGGATGCCCCTCAGTTCCTCCCCGAACGCGCCCCGGCGTTCGGAGAGGTCCGGGCCCGGCGCGACCAGATCCTGGTCGGCGACGACCTGATACGCGGTGGCGAACAGCAACGTCGACACCGATTCGCTGCTGCGCACCCGCGTCTGCGCCACATACTGGCGCCCCACGCCCAGTGCCGACTCCGTCAACTCCTTCTGGCCGACGTCGGCCGGCGCGTCGCGCAGCACGTCGGCGACGATCTCATAGGCCTCGAAGAACACCCGCAGCATCGCGTCAGCCATCAACGGCCGCTTGGAGAACAACAGCGCGTCGATCTCTTCGCCGCCCGCGGTGACATGGCCTTCCCAATCGTCGTGCCAGGCCATCTCTTCGGCGATGTTTTCCCGAAACGCCGCCGAGTCCGCGAAGTAGAAGTCGAACTTCAACAGGTCGCGCAGCCGCATCGCCTGATCCCAGAAGGCCCGCATGCGGTCACCCTCGACGTGCCGCGCATGCGCCAGCGCGAGCTCGACGATCGAGGTCTCCAGGAACGCGTGGATCAGCGAATTGCGGTAGAACGCGGCCGCGTGCTGCTCGTCGGGGGCGATGCGCCACACCGGCTCCCGTCCACCGTCGACCCGGGTGATCGGGTGCCCGTTGGACAACGCGTCGACCGCCGCGCGCACGCCGTCGCGCGAGCGCAGCCGCAACGCGCTCGTCGACATCGGGTTTTGCTTGCGTTCCAGGTAGTCCAGCGAATCCTGCAGGGTGTGGTGAAGCTGACCGAGCGTCAACGCCGCGCCGCGGGTGGTCAGCAGCAGCGCGCATACCAGGCCGGTGGCCGTCACCGGCGTCGCCTGCAATATCCGCCACGCGACCTCGAACGACATCTTCTGCAGCGCAAGTCGTTTGGCGTCCTGGTCCTGGACCAGCGGGCCGTGCGTCGGGCCCAGGTACTGGCGCATCGAAACGGCTTCGGGGAAGCGGACGTAGATCTTGCCGTAGTTGCGTTCGCCCTGCGCGCGGATGAAGTTGTAGAGCCAGCCCACGCCTTCGGGCGTCTTCTCGCCGCCCCGGGCGTAGGCCGCATACTCGGCGGTCTCGTGCAGCTGATCGAAGCTGATGGACACCGGCTGCAGCAGGATGTCTTCGCTGCGCCCATCCAGGTAGGCGTCGGCGACGTAGGCGAGCAGGCCCAGCTTCGGGGGCAGCATCTTGCCGGTGCGCGACCGCGTGCCCTCGATGGACCAACTCAGGTTGAACCGCTTTTCGACGATGTAACCGACGTATTCGCGCAGCACGTACTTGTAGAGCGGGTTGTCGCCGATGTTGCGGCGGATGAAGATGACGCCGGACCGGCGCAACAGCGGCCCCATCGCACCGAATGACAAGTTGATGCCGGCGAACACGTGCACGGGCGGAAGCCGGTTCTCCTGCATCGCCACCGGCACCACCGCGCCGTCGATGTAGGAGCGGTGCGAGAACAACAGCACTGCGGGGTGGGTTTCCAGGGCGGCGCGCATCGCGGCGACCTGGTAGCCGTCGTAGTCGATCTCGGGGTCGAATCCGCGGCTGAGCGCCCTCCCCAGGACGCCGACCAGGTCGACCGACACCCGGCTCCAGCCGGTGGCGAGTTCGTCGAGCATCTCGCCCGCTTCGTCGACGGTGGCGCCGGGGATCGTCTTCAGCCCGGCTCGAAATCGGCTGGACTCCAAGATCTCCGGCTTCACCAGTCGCGGAGATTTGTACTGCGGCCCCAGGATTCGGTACTCGACGCGTTCCAGCGCAAGCAGAGCGCGGCGGATGACGAACCGGGCGAAGTCGCACGAGTTCTCCCCGACGGTGATCTCGCGCCACTGCTGGCGCAGTTCGGAGACTTTGGCCGGTTCGCCTGCCACCACTCGCGCCCGCTGGGGCGCGTTGCGCATGATCTGCAGTTGCTGACGCTCGTTGGGATGGTAGGGGTCCCGGCCGGGCAGCAGGCCGGCCAGCTTCGCGATCCTGCCGCGATTGGGCGGCGGCAACCAGAACACCCGCACCGGCACGACCGCACGGTCGTCGTTGGCGTCGTTGGCAGCCTCGAGCTGCTCGATCAGCGCGGCGAGCGCGCCGGCCGGCGCGTTGGGCGGCGGCAGCTCCAGGACGTCGAATCTCGCCTCGGGCCGGTCGGCGCGCTGTTGCGCCATCCAGGCCGTCACCAGTTCCCTCTCCACCGGCGACGCCATGGACGCCAATACCAGCGAGTCTTGGCCGGTGAGCACCGCGGTGGTATCCGCGGCCGGTTCGGTCACGGCCGCCCTTCGGGCGGGGATTCCGGCGGCTCGGCACCGGCGGCCGCCTGGGCGGGCCGTTGCGCCTCACCGTCTTTGAGGACGGCCTGAGACTCGTGGGGATCCGCCTTGGCCGGCTTGGATTTCGAGGCGGCCTTCTTCGCCGGCGCTTTTCTTGCCGGTGACTTCGAACCGGCTTTAGCCGCAGTCTTTTTCGCGGGCGCCTTGGTCTTTGCAGACGACTTCTTCTCCGCGTGCAGGTCGACCTCGGGCAGCTCGTCGATCGGCCAATTGGCCAGCGTGTCCAAATACAGCTGCCGGACCTCGGCGATGCGCTCCGGCAGATTCTCGACGGTCCAGTCCTGCACCGAGATCGGCGGGAACACCGCGACGTCGACCGTGCCGGGGTTGATGACCGTGGAGTTCCTGGCGGCGACCAGCTCGGCGTTGCGGATCACGATCGGGACGATCGGGATCCCGGCCGCCATGGCGAGGCGGAACGGCCCCTTCTTGAACGGCCCGACCTCGGTGGTGTCGACCCGGGTGCCTTCCGGGGCGATCACGATCGAAAGCCCTTTCCTGGCGCGGTCTTCGACCTCGTGCATCGTCTCCATGGCCGCGGCGGGGTCGTCCCGGTCGATGAACACCCCGTCGAGCAGCCTGCCGAGCGTGCCCATGATCGGGTCCTTTTGCAGCTCCTTCTTGCCCACGCCGATCCAGTTGTCGCGCACCAATGCCCCGGCGATCACCGGGTCGACCTGGTTGCGGTGATTGAAGATGAACACCGCGGGCCGCTGTGCGGTCAGGTTCTCCTGGCCGATGACGTTGAGCTGAACGCCGGCGATCGCCAGGGACAGCTGCGAGAAGGTGGAGGTGAAGAAGTTGACGCCGCGGCGCCGATTCCGGGTCAGCACGCCGATGCCCACGGCGCCGGCGGCGACCGGGAACATCGAACCGAATCCGGCCAGGGTGCGGATCTGGCGGCGCAGACCGACCGGACCCCGGCTGTTGAACCGCAGGATCGGCCAGCCGCGGCGCTTGGCCACCGCGGCCATCTTGCCCTCGGGGTTGGTCGGCCGCGGGTTGCCGACCAGATACATCAGCGCGACGTCCTCGTCCCCGTCGGCGTAGAAGTAACTGTCCTTCAGGTCGATGCCGTTCTCGGCCGCAAACCGTTGCACCGCAGCGGCTTTGCCCGGCCCCCACAGGATCGGCTTCTGCACGCCGCCGGTGAGGATGCCGTCTTCGGTGGTCTCGAACTTATTGGTGAGCATGTTGGAGATACCGAGGAACCGCGCCACCGGGTTGACCTGGATGGTCAGCGCCGACGAGCTGAGCACCACGGTGTGGCCACGCGCCACGTGCGCCCGGACCAACTCGCGCATCTCCGGGTAGATCCGCGACTCGATCCGCTGTACGAACAGTCGCTCGCCGATCTCCTCCAAATCGTCGAGCAAGCGGCCGGCCAACGCGGCGGCGGCCTTGCCGATGAGATCCTCGAACTCGATGCGCCCGAGCGTGTGGCTCAGGCCGGCCTGAACCATGCCGAGCAGTTCGCCCACCCCCATGTCACGGCGCAGCAGCCGCTCCTGGGTGAGGATCACCGCGGTGAACCCGGCCACCAGCGTCCCGTCCAGGTCGAAGAACGCCCCGATCTTGGGACCCGGTGGGCTGGCCATGATTTCGGCGACCGAGCCCGGCAGCCGCATGTCCCCGGTCGCGCCGCCGTCGGCTCCCTGGTCTTTCGCGGCGCTCATGAGCCCGACGCCGTCCGTGCGGAGGTCGCCGGTTCGGCGAACGAGGCGGGCACCGCGCGGGGTGCCGAATCACCCGCGAGCGCCAGAATTTCGTCGAAGCCCTCGAGCAGGCATTGGGCGAACAGCGGTTCGTTGCGCACCGACGCCCTGTCGTAGCGCACGGTGATGGTGCACCAACCGCCCCGCGAGATCAGCACCACCATCATCGCGACGCCCGGCAGTGGGCCGATGCCGTACTGCCGCAACACCTTTGCACCGGCGATGTAGGTATCCCCGGGGTACACCGGGACGTTGCTGGCCTGCACGTCAGATCCGATCACCGAGCCGGTGATGCCCTCGAGGACCGCGGTCGGCAGGACGCTGAGCAGCGGTGCGACCGAACCGATGATGTTCATCGCCGGTTCGTCGCGGCGTTGCGTCATCTGCGCGCGGATCTTCTTCATCCGCGAAACCGGATCGACGGTGCCGACGGGCGCGGCCAGGTTGACACCGGTGAACCGGTTGCCGCCGGCCGTGTCGGCGTCGGCCCGCAAGTTCACCGGGACCGCCATCGGCAGCGTGCTGATCGGCACACCGAGCGCCTCGTGGTAGCGCCGCAGGGCGCCGCAGAGGCCGGCCAGGTAGGCGTCGTTGATCGATCCGCCGCCGGCTTTGGCGGCCTTGTGCAGATCGGAGAGCGGGATGTCGATCGCTTCGGTGCGGGTGGCCAGGCTGCGCCGCCGCAGCAGCGGCGACGGCTCGGCCGCCCGGTTGAGCACCCGCATCCCCGACATGGCGTAGCCGACGATCCCCGACACCGTGGCGCCCGGTTCCAGGACCGCCCGCCCGGCCGCCGAGACCGCCCCGGACACGGCGCTCAGGACGCCACCGACCACGGCGGTGGGCAGGTGGTTGATGCCTTGCCGCATCAGGTCGTTGGCCGTGAGGTCCTGCGGGATGGGCAGCGGGGGCGTCGGTTTGGCCGACGGATCGCGTTCGAGGTCATAGATTTCGGCGAACATCTGCACCCCGCCGACGCCGTCGGTGACGGCGTGGCTGACGTGCAGCAGGGTCGCGGCCTTTCCGCCGGCCAAACCCTCGACCAGGGTGGCGGTCCACAGCGGCCGGGAGATGTCCATCGGCGACTGCAGGATCACCTCGGCGAGGTTGAACACGTCGCGCAGCGTGCCGGGTTCGGCCACCCGCATGCGGCGCACATGGAATTCGAGGTTGAAATCGGGGTCCACCACCCACCGCGGTGACGCCGTCGGCAGCGTCGGCACGACCACCTTCTGCCGCAACCGCAACACCCGCCGGGAGGCGTTTTCGAACCGCGTCAGGAACTTGTCCCAGTCCGGCGTGGTGTCGAGGAGCTCCAGCGCCATGATCCCCGAGCGGGTCCGGGGATTCGCTTCGCCCCGATGCATCAGATAGTCGACCGGTCCCAGCTGGTCGGACAACTTCACGACCTCGGACTCAGTCATCGCCATCCGCCCGATGCGCCAACCTTGTCACCGTCGATCAAGCCTCCTGCCTAGGACCCACCCACCCAATTGCCACCACAACGCTAGTCGGGTTGCCGCGCTGGTGAAAGGAGCGGTCGGGCCGTACGGCGATGGCGACTCAGCTGGCCGACGTGGCGGTCAGCGGCACCGTGTCCAGCAGCGAGCTGACGCGCCGGCCGTAGATGACGCCAAGGAAATCGGCGACGGCGTCGGCGGCCAGCCGCGATCGGACCGTCGAAAGGATGTCGAACGCGTGGTGCGCGTTGGCGAGCTCGGCGTGGGCCACCGTCGCGGCGCCGGCCGCGCGCAACGCCGCGCAGAAGGTTCGGGCCTGGCCGCTGGGCACCACTTCGTCCTTCTCGCCGTGCAGGACGAAGAAGGGCGGCGCTTCACCGTGCACGTAGGACACCGGCGACGCCGCCTCGAACCGCTCGGGCTGGTCGTCGTGGCGGGCCTTCAGCACGAACTGCTCCAGGAACGGCAGCATCAGCGGGTGCATGTTGTCGAAGTCGGTGAAGTCGTACACGCCGTAGTAGGGGGCGACGGCCTGGACCGTCGTGTCGGCCTCTTCGAACCCGGGCTGAAACGCCGGGTCGTTCGGGGTGAGCGCCGCCAGGGAGGCCAGGTGTCCACCGGCCGACCCGCCGGTGATCGCGATGAAGTCGGGGTCGCCGCCGTAGTCCGCGATGTTCTGGCGGACCCACGCGATCGCCCGCTTCACGTCGATGAGGTGCGCGGGGAACGTGGCACGCGGGCTCTTGCAGTAGTTGATCGAGACGCAGATCCAGCCGAGTTCGGCCATGCGGCTCATCAGCGTGTAGGCCTGCACCCGTTTGTCGCCGACGGTCCACGCCCCGCCCGGAACCTGGATCAGCACCGGCGCCCGCCGCCCCGGTGCGAGGTCGTGGCGCCGCCAGACGTCGAGCAGATTGTCGCGGCCGCCCGGGCCGTAGGAGATGTTCGAGGTCTGCGCGGCGTAGCGGCGGTGCGGCCCGGGCCGGCCCAGCATGCCGCCGCGCGGGGCGCAGACGGGCTGGGTGGCGCCCGGGTGGCACACCTGCTCGCGGAAGTCCGGGCCGAAGGACTCCTCAAGCGCGGAGGTGAGGGCCCGATCCGCCCGCTGCGCCGCCCAGGCGGCGCCGACGCGGCCGATCGACGGGTGCGAGACGCGCGACAGCGCGTGGCCGGTCAGGACGTGCGGGGGAAACTCCGTGGACAGCCAGCCGGCGAGACAGCCCAGCGCGAACGGCGAGCCGCGCAGCAACAGCGTGCCGGCCCGGTAGGCGTCCATCGCATCGGCCGCCAGGCGTGAGGCC
Organism: Mycobacterium sp. E735; assembly: GCF_001666955.1. Classification (NCBI taxonomy): domain Bacteria; kingdom Bacillati; phylum Actinomycetota; class Actinomycetes; order Mycobacteriales; family Mycobacteriaceae; genus Mycobacterium; species Mycobacterium sp. E735. The sequence goes on from NZ_LZIX01000287.1 coordinate 9,079, forward strand.
TGGTTACTGGCCCACGAGCACCGTGAAGTCAAGTGCGTGGTCACGCTCATAACAACGCCACCCCTCGACGTTATGCACACGCTCCGTTGCGGTGAACGGCCGATGACCGGCCGGTGTTCTACGTGTGTCGAGGGTCCCAACCATAGCCGATACATGCGGTGCGCGAACGCTTTTCACGCGCGCCGCGGCGGCGAGTCGTGGCGCGACACGCCGTTGGAATAGACTGACCTGCACATTGCCTCCGTAGCTCAGGTGGATAGAGCAAGGGCCTTCTAATCCCTAGGTCGCACGTTCGAGTCGTGCCGGGGGCACTCCGACCGGTATGACCTCGGCTGATGGTTGACGGCTCAGTTCCGGCCCGAGGTCAAACTTCCTAATTGGTGCCGGCCAGACGACTGGTCAGAGGCGTTTTGGTGCGGCGGCGTTGCGGGTAACCACCGAGGGTGCGCGCGGAATCCGTAATTGCCGCACCCGCGGTCGCGGTGGCGATCGCCGCATACTCGTGTCCCGTCGGTTCGGCCGACCCCGCGCCCGAGAATCCACCGTTTCCGATCGGTCAGCTCGGAGTGCCCGCGCATGCGCGGGCGGCCGACGGTGCGACCGCGGACATCACCGTCGACAGTGCGACGCGGTTACCGCCCGGGTGCGCCTCTCATTTTGCCAATCCGGCGTCTGACCCCGGTTGCACGGTAGTGGAGTTGACCGTCACCGCGACGTCCCATCAGTTCTTCCAATTCGACCGCGATCACGTCTTCGCCGGATACGGCGGCGGCGACCAGCCGATGACTCATACCGACAATGCGCCCGAACCGGCAACGTCTGCGGTCGACTTCCAGAGGTTCGACAAGATGCCCCCGCTGCAATCGGGCGGCCTGCACGACGGGCAGAGCACTCATGGGTTCGTCGGCTTCGTTATGCCCACAGCCGGGGACCTGTACATCACGGTCAACGATCCCTCGGATCCAGCGCCCTACACCGAAGCGGGCTTTATCGTCCACACCTGACGGGCCAGCTAACCGGTGACTCCGGCCAGTTCGTTCGCCACCGCATCGAACGCGCGCAACGTGTCCAACATGTGCGGCTCGTGCGAGTGGGGCTGGGTGGACACCTTGGCGGCGACCACCTCCGCCGCCCGGTTGACGTAGACCATCTGGCCGCACATGCCCAGGCACAACACGACATTGGCACCCGGGTAGGGGAACCACATCTGGTTGCGGTACATCCCGCCGGGCAGGTCGGTGTCGTGGTCGGGGCTGGCGGCGAACGCCTCCCGCGAGTCGGGCCCACCGTCGAAGGTGTCGGCGAGCCACGCCGCCGGTACCACTTGTTGGCCGGTCAACGAGACCCCGTCACGCAGGAACAGCGAACCGAACCGGATCAGGTCGGTCAGGCAGGCGTTGACGCCGCCGTCGAAGAAACCGGTGCCGGCCGGGTCGACGGCGATGGTGGCGTCGTACTCGGCGCCGATGCGGCTCCACAGCAATTCCGACATCAGCTCCGGCATGCGTTGTCCGCCGGCGGCCTCACAGATCCAGCCGAGTACGTCCGTTTCACACGAGCGGTACTCGAACGGGCCGCCGTGCACCGACTTCTGCCGCAGCGTCAGCAGGAACTCACGCAACGTGGCGGGAGCATCCGCGTTCCGCCGCGGCGCCCACCCCATCGCCTGGTCAAGCAGGTGAATCTCGGCGGCCGGATCGTCGTAGTTTTCGGAAAACTTGATACCCGACCTCATGTCCAGCAAGTGGCGCACCGTCGCACCGGCGTAGCCACACGTCGCCAGGTCGGGAACGTACGCCGTGACCGGCGCGTCAAGCTCGATCGCGCCGGCCTCGTGCAGCGCGCCCGCGACGGCGCCCACCAGCGACTTGCTCACCGAGAACAACAGGTGCCGGGTGTTTGGCGCCATGACGTGGAGGTACTGCTCGGCCACCAGCGACCCGCGGTGGGCGACGGCCCACCCGTCGGTTGCCGTGGCGGCCATGACCGCGCCGACGGTGGTGGCCGACCCGTCGGTCCCGGCCAGGCCGATCTCGGCCACCGGAGCGCCGGCGGCGGGCAACGCGGCGACCGGCCCCGTCCCGCGCGGGATCAACGCCGTCGGCACGAAATCTTCGACATGCTGGAACGACCAATGCGAATAGGGCGCCGCCAGCCAGTTGTCCAGGGAGATACCGGCCGGGGCGCTCACGCGCGCGCGACGAGCCGAGAGACGATCGGCGCGGCCGGCGTCAGGGGCGTCGAGGTGAACTTCGCCTTCATGCCCTTGACCCAGCGCTGGCAGCGGTCGCTCAGCTGATAGTCGTCGGTCTGCAGGTGCGAGCGGGTGACGAGCACGCCGAGTTGGGCGCCCTCGGACCGTAAGTCGCCGGGCGCCGCGACCCGCATGTAGAAAGCCTCGGAGCCATCGAGCAGCGTGGCCCAGTCGTTTGCGGTGCGCGAGAAGGAAACCCGGCCTTCGTCGTCGAGGCGCCAAACCCCGGTCCGCGGCGTCGCGGTGAAGATCTCGATGTCCGGCGAGGTCTCGGTGATGATCACCTGGCCCCAGACCTCGTCCTCGCCGTAGCCCCGCTCCCAGCGCGCGTTGATCTCGTCGATGTCGAGCTCGTAGTCCACGTCCATGTACTCGAGCAGGTGGAAGAGGAACAGCGGCATGTCGGCGTAGGCCTCGGTGGTCAGGTTCGTCATCGGGCTGGCGCCACTCAGGCGTGGGTTCACCTCGCCGAGGTAGAGCTCGTCGGAGTCGAGGTCGTGCAACAGGTCCACCTCGAAGTAGCCGAGGTATCCCTCGCGGCGCATGACGTCGCCGAGCTTTGTCACCATTTCCCGCGCGGCGTGCGTCTGGGCGGGTGGCAGCACCTCGTGCCAGATGTCATTGCCGCACCAGCTGCCGCGGCTCGGCGTCAGCTCCGAATATCCGACGAGGCTCGTCATCGCGGGTCCGACCACGGTGCCGTGGCGGGTCACGGCTCCCTCGAGGCACACCTCCACGTTGCGGATCCGCTTCATTACCTTGAGGTCCTGCCCGACCAGGTCGCCGGCATGCTGGTCCCAGTCGCGCTGACCGTGCACGAAGAACGTCCCGCTGCCGGCGTTGCCGTAGGCGATCGAGATGACCAGGTCGTCTCCCAAGCCGGAGCCTTCCGCGAGCGCCAACAGTTCGTCGTAGGAGCCGGCCCGCCCGATCGTGTTGGGCACGCTGGGCACCCCCGCCTCGTCGGCCAGCCGCGTCATCACGATCTTGGAGCCCAGCCGATTGCGCAGCTCGATCGGCGGATGCATGACTTCGAGGCCGGCCGACCGGGCGAGGGCCTGGATCTCCTCGTTCATCATGACAAAGCAGCACTTGCCGCCGGGACCTTTGCCGGCGATGAACTCGAGCGTCTCGGGATCGGACAGCAGGTGGCTGCAGACGTCGTCCATGGAATCGAAATCGCGCCGGTCGCGTCGCCGGGGCACGAACACGCGCGAGTGGGTGCCCTCGAACGAGTCAAAGTAGGTCAGGTAGAAGAAGTTTCGTATCCAGCGGTCGACGCCGAGCAAGTTGAACGGCGTCGGCGAGACGAAGAACAGCGGGACCTTGTTCGTGTGGAAGAACGCGCGGATGTCCGAGAGGCCTCTCAGCGGGCCGCGCCGCTCCGGTTCGGACACCCTCACGCCACCCGCGCCGACATCGACGCCCCGGGCGAGGGCGGTGCGGTCAGCGCGTCGGCGTTGCAATCACATACCGTCATTCCCCAAGTGTGGACCCGCGCTAGGCCGCGCGAAAGTGGAACGCCGGGGGCGCCGGCACTCCCTAGCCGAGTTCCTTCATGAACTCCTTAGCCAAAGGCCCAGCGGAGGCGGGGTTCTGGCCCGTGAACAGATTGCGGTCCTTCAGCGTGTAGGGCTTCCAGCGTTCGCCACGCGAGAAGTCGACGCCCATCTTCACCAGCTCGTCCTCGGCCGTCCACCGCGCCTTTTCCAGCAGCCCGACGCCGTCCTCTTCGTCGTTGGTGAAGGCCGTGACCTTGTAGCCGGCGAACGGTGAAACCCCGTTTCGCCGGGTAGCCATCATGGCAACCGGCGCGTGGCAGACGATGGCCAGCGGCTTGCCGGAAGCGAGCGCCGCGATCAGCAGCCGGCCCGAGTCGGCGTCCTGCCACAGGTCCTCCATCGGGCCGTGCCCGCCCGGGTAGTAGACGGCGTCGTAATCGTCGACCCGGGCGCTGGCCAGCTCGATGGGGCGGCGCACCTCCTCAGCCGATCGCAGGATCTCCTCCAGCTCTAGGGCGATCTCTTCGCTGCCGGCCATCGACGGACGCAGGCTCATCACATCCACGTGTGGGACAACGCCTTTCGGTGTGGCCACCACGACCTGGTGACCGGAGCCGGTGAGCTCGCGGTACGGGGCCGCGAATTCCTCGGCCCAATAGCCCGTCGGATGCCGCGTGCCGTCCTTGAGTGTCCAGTAGCTCGCGCCGGTCACCACGAACAGAACCTTCGCCATCGCGCATCCCCTCGTCAGCGTGCACCGGACCGGCCCACCCCAGCGTCGTCCATCACACGGGCCGTGTGCAACCGCTGGCCACCGCTACGACGCCGGTGCGAGCTGCCAGACGAGGTCACGCTTACTGGCGGTCGCGCGGTCGCACGACACCATATGGCCGCTGGCGTCCTTGGAGGTCACATTCCGCATGGAACACGGGTGACCCGCCGCAGGCTTGTTCGCGGCGATGAGAGCCAGACCGAGCCCGATCAGGGCGGCGATCACGGCAGAGACAATCCCCAGGCGGATGTAACCGATTTTCTTGTCCGTGTTCTTCTCCGCCACGGTTCGCATGGGGCGCTCCTGCCGTCGATGCCTTGGATGGGTTGGGCCTTCTGTGCGGCCCGGCATCAGCATCGGCGGTAGGCCTTGGCAGATTCTCAAAAGCTCCTTGACGCCCCCACGCGCCCGGTCGCCCCGCCGGAATACACAGCGGCGTAAATGGCTCTTAACAAGTGCCGCCGCGCCGTCGTCGCCCAAAGTTTGCCAATTGGACGGCTAAGGAATAACAATTGGCGTGTCGTGCGAGCAGATGACGCCTGCAGGGGGATCATGACTTAGGGCGTCTCTATTCGAGGGGTGGTCGATGTGACGTCGGACGACTGGCAACCGGTGGTGCGAGTTGGCGAACCAAAGTTCGTAGCCGGCCTTGGCAACAGGATCAAAGTTGAGGTCAAGACGCGGGGGTGGCTGAGCCGAGACTGGCGCCGTTACTTCGGTCTGCAGGTATCACAGCAACGGCTCGATGCCAGGTACTCGTCGTACCCGTGCTGGGACGAGGTGCAGCGCATCGAGGGGACGTGTGCCGTCGACGAGGCGGAGCGTTACATCGAAATGATCGATGCCGCAATCCACTACGCGAACACCAGGCTGCGGCACGATACGCTGCCAAAGACGGTGATGCAGGGGACGCTGCGGGACCAACGTGTATGTGCGGTGCGACGTCGCCAAGCGGCGCTCGATCAGCTGGCCAAGAAGTTGGCACGGCCCGAGGCTGGGTGAGGCCGCCGGCGAGGGATCCGGCGGCGAGGCAGTTTCACCATTAAGCCACTTAATTATCGCCATGTAATCAAACACGCGGGATAGAACACCCACCGCCGAACGAAAACGCAATCGCGTCGCGCAACCATTCTTCGAAAACTCGACCGGGCCGCAATGGCACTCGCGTCCTCCCGGTTAAGCAAATCACCGGCGGGCAGACGCAATACGATTTCGTTAATTGACTTGAGCGCAGCAAAGGGGCGCACCGACGACCATGCCTGCGCAGGCGGCGCAGTACCCTTACCGTGCCCGGAGTCGCAGCATCCGTATGTCCCCGGACCCGTCAAACCCCAAGCCGCGGAGGTGCCGATGGCCCGATCCGAGCCCGTCTTGTCCACCGTCGACAATCGCGTCGCGCTGATCACCGTCAACGACCCCGACCGGCGTAACGCGGTGACCGCCGAGATGTCGGCGCGCCTCCGCGCCGCCGTCGAACAGGCCGAGGCCGATCCTGAGGTGCACGCGGTGGTGATCACCGGCGCCGGCAAGGCCTTCTGCGCGGGGCGCGGACCTCAGCGCGCTCGGCGCCGCGGGCGGCGATAAAGCCGAGACCGGCCTGCAGCAGCTCTACGACGGCTTCATGGCCATCGGTGGCTGCCGGCTGCCCACCATCGCCGCCGTCAACGGCGCGGCCGTCGGCGCGGGTCTGAACCTCGCGTTGGCCGCCGATGTGCGCATCGCGGGCCCGGCGGCC
>NZ_LZIX01000288.1:0-13564 GCF_001666955.1 Mycobacterium sp. E735
GCCACGACATGATGCTCGACCCAGGATGGCACGCCGTCGCCGAACGAATCCACGCGTGGCTCGAAACACGGGTGCCCGCACGATGACTGCGCGATGAGGGGCCGGCTCGACGGCAAGGTCGCGATCATCACCGGGGCGAGCACCGGCCTGGGACCCGTGCTCGGTTCGGTGTTCGTGCGGGAGGGCGCCCGGGTGCTGTTGGCCGCGCGGCGCGAAGAGCTCGTGCGCGAGGCCGCCCGCGCGGCCGGGCCCGGAGCCATCGCGATGCGCGCCGACGTCACCGACGAGCGTGCCGTCGCGGCCATGGTGGCGCGGGCCGTCGACGAATTCGGCCATGTCGACATCCTGTGCAACAACGCCGCCGCGCCCGGAGAGGACCGGTGGATCTGGGAGCAGACCCTGGACAACTGGAACGCCACGATCGCCATCGACGTCACCGCGGCGATGCTGTGCACCCGGGAAGTGCTCAACCAGTCGATGCTGGCGCGCCGTCGCGGCGTGATCCTCAACTTCTCCTCCACGGCAGGCTATTCCGGCGTCGTCCGCAAGAGCCACTACGTCACCGCCAAGGCGTCGCTGCGGGCCTTCACCAAGGCGGTGGCGCTGGAGGTTGGGCCACACGGCATCCGGTGCAATTGCATCGTCCCCGGGGCCATCGACACCGAGCTATGGCGTCGGTGGGTGCAACGCACCGCCGACGAGCAGGGGGTAGACGTCGCCGCCCAGCGCGCGAAGGCGCTCAAAGGGGTTGCGCTGCAGGATATCTCCACCACCGAGGATGTCGCCAACCTGGCGTTGTTCCTGGCCAGCGACGAAAGCCGCACCATCACCGGCCAATCGATCCCGGTCGATGCCGGAGGGTACATGCAGGGATGAGCCCACAACTCTCGGTGGCCACGCCCGTGGTGACCATGTTTCCCAAGGCCAGCGGCGACTGGGAGAAACACGCCTCCATCGAGGAGCTGGCCCGCATCGCCGAGACGGCGGATCGGCTCGGCTACCACCACCTGACCTGCAGCGAGCACATCGCGCTGCCCGCGGCCGAGATGGGCCGCCGCGGCGCCCGCTACTGGGATCCGCTGGCCACATTCGGCTACCTGGCCGCGTGCACCCGGCGAATCCGGTTGGCCACCAACGTCCTGGTGCTCGGGTACCACCATCCGCTCGAGATCGCCAAGCGTTACGGCACTTTGGACAAAGTCAGCAACGGCAGGCTCATCCTCGGTGTCGGAGTGGGCAGCCTCAAAGAAGAGTTCGACCTTCTCGGCGCGCCCTTTGACGACCGCGGGCCGCGCGGTGACGACGCCCTCAAGGCGCTGCGCGCGTCGCTGTCGGTCCCGGAACCCACCTACCGTGGCGAGTTCTATGCCTTCGACGGCATGGTCGTGGACCCGTGCGCGGTGCAGCAGCATGTCCCGATCTGGGTGGGCGGCCGCACGTTGCGATCGCTGCGCCGCGCCGCGACGCTGGCCGACGGCTGGGCGCCCTTCAGCGTGGGACTGCCACAGGCGCGAGACTGGTTGGGCCGCATCGAGCTTCGTCCGGGATTCGAGATCGTCCTGCCCCCACCGGCACCGCTGGACCCGATCAACGAGCCGCAGCGCACCCGCGACGCCATCGGGGAAGCCGCCGCACACGGCGCCACGATCGTGCCCGCCGTCTTCCGGCACACCTCGCTGCAGCATTATCTGGACCAATTGCAGGCGCTCGCCGAGCTGCATGATCCCGGCGGCTCCGCGTGATACGCGTCCGGGCAGGCGTATTCAGCCTCACCGCCGCCGCGCCGGCCGACGACGACGGCAGCTACCTGCGTTGGCACCTGCTGGATCACATGCCGGAGCAGTATCAGCTACCCGGGATCGTGTACGGGTTGCGTTGGATCGCCGACGGCGACTACCCGCAGCACCGCCTGGCCGGAAACGGCCCCTTGGCCGAGATCGCCAACGCGGTGCACTACCTGGTCGGTGACCCCGTCGAGCAGACCTTTGACGACTTCGTCACGCTCGGTCGCGCGTTGCGCGAAAACGGCCGGTTCCCCGTCGTCCGGCCGTCGCTGCAAGTCGCCGGGCTGCGCCTGCTGCAGTGGCAATCTGCACCGCATGCGCTCATCTCCGCGGAGGTGGTGCCGTTTCGGCCGCACCGCGGCGTCGTCCTCATCGTCGAAGAACCCGTCGACGGGCGCCGCCCGGACGGCTGGCTGCAATGGCTGCACGCCGAGCACCATCCGGCGCTGCTCGCCACGCCGGGCACGGCCGGCGCGTGGACGTTCGGGTCGAGCACCGGCTGGAGCCACCTACCGCGAGGGTGGAGCACGGAGTTCCAGTACATCACCGTCGTCTACCTCGACGCCGACCCGCTGACCACCACCGCCGCATTGGCGCCCAGCATCGAGGACCGGTGGCGATCGGGTGCCGTGCGGCCCTCGTTCGCCGGACCGCTCCGCAGCATGGTCAATTGGGAAGCCTGGCGATAAACCCATCGGTTGACTGGTCGCCAGGGAAAAGAGACCTTCCCGCAATGAAGAGGCCCTATAGTCCTGGCTGCAAAGGAGGTGAGATGACGAATCGGTACGTCTTCGTGGCCGCCGGAATCGCGCTGGCGGCCGGGATGTCCGGCTGTTCCGGCAAGGAAAGCCATCCCGCACCGACCCCGAGTTCGACTCCCGCTGCGGTCACCACGACCGTCATGATCGACGGGAACAAGCACACGATGACCGCGCGGGTCGAATGCAGCAGTTCGGCGGCGCAACCGAACGCGTCTCCCCCGGAATCGGGGGATCTCACCACCCGGATCGGCGTGCACGACGACACGGCGTCGGTCTCGCTGGCCGTCTCGGACGAGAACCCGCCCATGGTCGACGGATTCGCGCTGTCGCTCACGCTGTCCGGCGGCCAGTACCAACTCCCCTATCAGGCCACCAAGTCGGCAACCCAGGTCCAGGCGACCAAGCAGGGCAAGAGTTACACGATCACCGGGACCGGCGAGGCGTCGACCCCGGGCCAAAGCGGCACGCGCCCGGTGACTTTCGGGGTGCACGTGACCTGCCCGTGAGCGCGGCGCGGCGGACCCGGTCTTCGTCCCCTTCCGCAAGCGGAGTGGTTGTCTACCGCGACCGCCTCTGCGATGCTGGCAGCTTGGACATCTTCGCGGAGTGGCAAAGCGGCGGCACGGAGCTGCGCTGGCGGTCGACCACCGCCGCCAACGACGGGCACGAGGTCGCGGTGTTCAGCCGCCGTTGCGGCACACCCGGCGCGCCCGCGCTGGTGCTCGTGCACGGCTTCCCAACGTCGAGCATCGACTTCTTCGCGCTGGCGCGCGAGCTGGGCTCGGAGTTCGACATCTACCTGCTGGACTTCCCGGGCTACGGCCTGTCCGACAAACCGGCTGAGCCGTACGCGTATTCGCTCTACGACGACGCGCGTCTGCTCGTGTACGCGATCACCCAGGTGTGGAACCTCACCGACTACCGCATGCTCACCCATGACCGCGGCAGCAGCGTCGGCATGATCGCCGTGGAGATGCTGGCGGCCCTCGATCCGCCGGCCGTACCGGTCGACCTCATCGTGACGAATGCCAACATCTACCTGCCGCTGTCGAACCTCACCGTCTTCCAGACCGCGTTGCTCGATCCCGCGACCGGGCGGCAAACCGCGGCGGCGACGACGCCGGACATGCTGGCCGCCGGAATGGGCGCCAGCACCTTCATGCCGCGGCGAACGCTGGACGACCCCGAGATCGCCGCGTTGGCGAAGTGCTTCGCCCACAACGACGGAATCCGCGTGCTGCCCGACACCATTCAATACCTCAACGAGCGCGCCGCTGACGAAACCGGTTGGCTGGAAGCGCTTTCCAAGCGCCCGATCAACACCACCGTGGTATGGGGGTTGCACGATAACGTCGCGCCGCTGCGCGTTCCCAACCATGTGTGGCAGACGTATCTGAAGACCAAGCCCGGCCGCAACCGCTACTGGGTGGTGCCCGGCGCCGACCACTACCTGCAATGCGACGCCCCCGGCCCGCTCGCCGAGATCGTCCGTCTCACCGCCCGGGGCGGGGACATCCCGCTGCAGACGCTCGGCAACGAGCCCGACGGCGCGGTGCTGATCGACCAAAGCGCTTAACTTCGCCCCCCGAGTCTGCGCCTAGCCGCACGTTCGAGCTCGAGTGTGCGGCTGGCCGCGCACTCGCACCGGAGAGACCAGCGCTTCAGCCCGTGACGACGGGCAGCCGCGCCCAGCCGCGCACACTCGCGGTGTGCGCCCGCTGGGCGTTGGCGTAGTCGACCTCCCAGTCGGGCCAGCGCTTGAGGACCTCTTCGAGAGCTACCCGGCCTTCCATCCGGGCCAGCGCAGAGCCCAGGCAGAAGTGCAGGCCCTGCCCGAAGCTCAGGTGGGCGCCCTGGCGGTGGATGTCGTAGCGATCCGGGTCGTCGAAGTGGCGATCGTCGCGGTTGGCGGAACCGTTGAGCAGCAACATGTATGAGCCTTCGGGCACGACGGTGCCGTAGAGTTCGGCGTCCCGGGCGACGTACCGGGCCTGCACCGGCGACGGCGGTTCGTAGCGCAGGGTCTCCTCGACCGCGCCGGGAATCAGCGCCGGGTTCGCCACCAGTTCGCGGCGCTGATCCGGATGATCCGACAGCAGCTGCCCCATGTAGCCGATCAGCCGCGCGGTCGTCTCGTTCCCCGCGCCGGCGATCATGGCCGTGTAGGCCAGCACCTCGGTTCGCGACAACGGCCGCCGCGTGCCGTCGGGCTCGTCGACCTCGGCCCGCAGCAGATCGGTCATCAGATCGTCGGACGGGTGATCGGCGCGCCACTCGATGTACTCGGCGAACAGGGCGATGCTCTCCTCGAAAAGCTTCGCATTCACCGCGGCGGGGTCGCGCTCGTCAGACAACTCGATGTACGCCCCGCCGCGATCGCGAATCTTCTCCTGGTCCTGTTCGGGGATGCCCAGCAGGTACCCGATCGTCCGCATCGGCATCATCGCCCCGAGGTCGGCGATGAAATCGAAGCCGCCGGCGCCGACCAGCGGATCCAGCTCCCGCACACAGAATCCGCGCACCAGGTCCTCGACGGCCAGCATGCGCCGCGGCGTGAACACCCGCGACAGCAGGCGGCGGTGCAGGTCGTGCAGCGGCGGATCCTCGAACAACAGAATTCCCGGGGGCACTTCGATATTGGCGAACAGGATGTCGGCCGTGGTTCCGCGACCGGAGCGGTACGTTTGCCAGTTCGGCAGTTCGCGCGCCACGTCCTCGTAGCGGCTCAGCGCGTAGAAGTTGTATTTCTCGTTGTAGTAGAGCGGCGCTTCGTCGCGCATGCGCTTCCACACCGGGTACGGGTTGTCGTCGATGTCGGAATCGAACGGGTCGTAGTACAAGTCGACCACGCTGGTGCCTGACATTCTGGAATCCCTTCGCTCAGTCGTTTCGGTGCAGGAAGCCGTGCAGGATTGCCTGAACCAGTTCTTCGACGATCACCTCTCGCGACGGCGGCCTGGCGCCGAAATAGGTGGACCGCAACGCGGCCATGCCGGCGATCATCGCGACGGTCGAGTGGGCGGGCAGGTCGGGATGGTCGGACCGCAGGCCCCGCAGGTGCATGCCCTCGGCGCTGATCTGACCGAGCGCCCGGATCGCCTGCCTGATCTCCGCGATGCCGGCGTCGGCCTTCTCCTCCTCACTCAGCGCCTCCGAGGCCATCAGCGTCAACAGCAGGCCCTGGTGTTCGACGAACACGTCGTAGAGCTGCCCGACGAAGTGCCGCGCCAACTCCTTCTCGTCGGTCTCCTCCGGGACCACCGACTGCCAGGTCTTGCCGAACTCGTCGACGAAGGTGGTGAAGGGCAGGACGAGCGCCTCCCGGAACAGCGCCGCCTTCGAACCGAAGTGCCGAAACAGCAGGTGCTCGGTAACCCCTGCGGCCTGGGCGATTTCACGCGTCGTCGTGCTTCGGTAGTCCTGGCGGGCGAAGCGGGCCCGCGCCGCGTCGAGCAGCAACCCCCGCGGTGCGCCGCGGGGCCGGCGCGACGCCGCGGCCGACGCGCCGCGCTTCGTGGGTGGCCGCTGGGGCACGATCGTCGCTCCTGTCCGGGTGGTTGACTGCCTTTAGGATAGTGTGCACTATCTAAAGAGTCGAGCGTTGAAAGGGGTGCGAGCGTGGGCGCCGTGATCATGCTGGGCACGTTGTTCGGGTTGATCGCCCTGATCTTCGGGCTGGTGCTGCGCTTCGACCCGCAGGCACGCCGGACCCCGGGGAACGACCGGTGAGCTCCCAGATGACGCCCGTGATGCAGGCGGCCAGCGACTTCGCCCTCGTCGGCGGCATCACGTTCACCGCGCTCGGCGTGTTCTTGAGCGTTCGCCGGCGCCGCCTGCACCCGCTCCTGCTGCTGTGCATCTCGGCGATCTCGTTCTCGTGGATCGAGGCGCCATACGACTGGGCGATGTACGCGCAGTTCCCGCCGGCCATCCCGCGCATGCCATCCTGGTGGCCGCTGAACGTGACGTGGGGCGGGCTGCCCCTGTTCGTTCCGGTCGGCTACATCTCCTACTTCGTGCTGCCGGCTGTGACGGGCACGGCGCTCGGGCGGTGGCTGAGCGCGCGGTTTGGGTGGCGAAGGCCGCCAACCCTTTTGGTGGTGGGACTGATCGTCGGCTTCTGCTGGGCGCTCTTCTTCAACGGGTTCCTGGGCGCCAAGCTCGGCGTGTTCTATTACGGCAGGGTGATTCCGGGGCTGGCCATCCGCGAGGGGACCGTGCATCAGTACCCGCTCTACGACTCCCTCGCGATGGCGATCCAGATGATGGTCTTCACCTATCTGCTCGGCCGCACCGACTCGCAGGGACGCAACGTCATCGAGATGTGGGCCGCCAACCGGTCGAAGAGCCGCCTCGCATCTTCGCTGCTGTCCGTCGCCGCCGTGATCGTCATCGGCAACCTGCTCTACGGCGCGGTTTTCGCGCCGCACCTGGTGACGAAGCTGGGCGGGTGGGTGACCGCGGGGCCGACGGAACAGCTGTTCCCGGGCGTGCCGAACCAACCCGCATAGAAATCCGCGCGCCCAGCGTGGGGTTGTCGGGCCGAAATGCGCGAATTCGGCTCAACAACTCGACGTTCGGATCCGGCTCGGGGAAGTCAGCCAAGCGCCTCGGGAAGCACGACGTCGCCCACGCGCTTCAGATACTGCCACGCGATCTCGGGCGGCAGCCCGCCGCACAGCGGCGACAGGTTGAGCACCTGCCCGGCACGGACTCGCGAAACAGCTTCTGGCACAGAGATAATCACGTGCGACTTCCCCGTCTCGCGCAGCTGGTCGACGGTGTCCACGTGGGAGAAACCGGCCGTCGTCTCGTCCCCTGGATTCCAGGCGGCGTAGGTGCGCACGTCGTGCAACAGGTGATCGCCGATCTCCTTCCACGCCTGGTCCACGTCGTCGGCGACGAACACCACCGAAGGGGTGTCGCGGCTGGGAAACATCGTCGGCCCCGGTGTATGGCCGTGTTCGCGGCACGCCTCCTCGTAGGCCTCCTGCATGCCCGGGGCGTTGGCGTTGCCGAGCATGCCCAGTCCGTACCTGCCGGCCCGACGCGCGGCGGCCAACGTTCCCCCGCCCCACATCATCGACGGACCGCCCTCGGTGAGTGGCGCCGGTGTCACCGCGATCCGGCGGCCGCCGTCGTCAACCGTTTCGCCCGCGAGCAGCCGGCGCAACAGTCCCAGCTTTTCGTCCGCGAGCCGGCCGCGCTTGCGGATTTCCAGCCCGAAGTGCTCGAACTCCTCGGGCCGGTACCCGAGGGCAAGCGTGTACGACGCGCGACCGCCGCTGACGAGGTCGAGGACCGTCATGTCCTCGGCCAACCGCACCGGGTCGTAGAACGGCAGAATCAGGATCAGGTTCATCGGCAACCGCTCGGTGCGCGCCGCGATGGCCGGCGCCAGCATCAGCGGCGACGGCAAATAGCCGTCCTCCGAGCCGTGGTGCTCGCACAGGACAGCGGCCAGAGCACCGTGTTCCTCGGCCCAGGCACACATTTCGGGCACCGCGGCGTACAGCGCGGCGGGTGGAGCCCCCCACGACGGGGCACGCATATCGAAGCGCAGTGTGTACACGGCAAACTCCTCGCTGGCCGAATCCGTTGCGACGTACGTTACACGTCTAGTCGAAGGCGTAAAGCGGAGCATGACCGCGATGCCCACCGAACTGAGTAGGCCGGGGCAGCGTAACCTAAGATTTGTTCTTTAAGATAGTGTGCGCTCTCTTAAACCCTTGACCGCGCGGCCCCGCGCTGTTAGCTTCCGAATCGAACGTTGAGCGATAGCAGCCGGCCGCCGGCGTAAGGGCAACGGCCGCCTCAGCTTTCACCACACACCCGCCACGAGGAGGACGGCATGACGGCTCACCGCGTGGTGGTGTGGGCGACGGGCGGCATCGGGTCGATCGCCATCCGGACCATTCAGCGTCGCCCAAACCTGGACTTGGTCGGTGTGTGGGTGCACTCGCCGGAGAAGGACGGCAAGGACGCCGGCGAACTCGCCAACGGCGAGCCGATCGGTCTGACCGCCACCACCGACGCGGACGCACTGATCGCGCTGAAGCCCGATTGCGTCATCTACGCCGCCAGCGGCCCGGAGCGCGACGCGCTGGCCATCCCCGACTACGTCCGGCTACTCGAGGCCGGCATCAACGTCGTCACGACCAGCACCACGCGGCTGGTCAACCCGCACGCCTACGAACCCGCGGAATGGCGCGACCAGCTGGTGGCCGCGGCCAAGCACGGCCAGGTTTCGCTGTACGCGTCGGGGATCGAACCCGGCTTCGCCGCCGACTACCTGCCGCTGGTGTTGTCCACCCAGTCGTCGTCCATCGAGAAGATCCACGCATTCGAGATCGGTCTGTACGACGACTACGGCGTCCCCGACATCATGAGCGACGCATTGGGTTTCGGCCGGCCGCTCGACTACCAGCCGTGGATCGGGTTTCCGGGGGCGATCGCCGGCGAATGGCAGGGACAGATCCGGTTGGTCGCCGACGCACTCGGCGTCGAGGTGCAGGAGGTCCGCGAATATTTCGACCGCGCGGTCACCGACCGGACGCTGGAGGTCGCCATGGGCACCGTCGAGGCGGGGACCTGTGGCGCGCTGCGCATGCGGGCGATCGGCGTGGTCGACGGCCGCGAGGCCATCGTCATCGAGCACGTCACCCGGCTGGCCCACGACGTCGCCCCGGACTGGCCGACCGGCATCGGGGACCTGTCCTATCGGGTGCTGATCAGCGGCGACCCCGACATCGATTGCACCTTGGCGGCGACGCTCAAAGACCCGCGCAAGGCCGGGGTGGCGGGGATGACGTCGGGCGCCGGCGCCATGGTCGCCACCGCCATGCGCGTGGTCAACGCCGTGCCGTATGTCGTTGCCGCAGAACCCGGGCTGCTGAGTTCGGTCGACCTGCCCCTCACGATTCCAAAGCACGCGTTCGCCACTTAGTCTGCCCGAGTGACGTTTAACCCACTCGAGGAACTCACGCTGCCACAGCTCCGGGAGCGCACCAGCATGAAGTGGCGCGCGCACCCGGACGACGTGCTGCCGCTGTGGGTCGCCGAGATGGACGTCAACCTCGCCCCGACGGTGGCCGACGCCCTGCGGCGGGCCATCGACATCGGTGACACCGGATACCCGTGCGGCACCGCGTTCGCCGAAGCGGTCAGCGAATTCGCCTCGCGCCGTTGGCAATGGCACGACCTGGAGGTCGGCCGCACGGCGATCGTCCCGGACGTCATGCTCGGTGCCGTCGAGGTGCTGCGCTTGGTCACGGGCCGTGGCGATGCCGTCATCGTCAACCCGCCGGTGTATGCGCCGTTCTACGCGTTCGTGTCGCACGACGGCCGCAGGATCGTCGAGGCGCCGCTGGGCGCCGGGGGCCGGATCGATCTGGACGTGTTGGCGGAAGCCTTCGCGCGCGCCCGCGCGGGGGGCGGCAGGGCGGCGTACCTGTTGTGCAATCCGCACAACCCCACCGGGACGGTGCACACGGCCGACGAACTCGGCGCGGTCGCCGAGCTGGCCCGCCGGTTCGATGTCCGGGTGGTGTCGGACGAGATTCACTCGCCCGTCGTCTTGCCCGGCGCCCGGTTCACCCCATTCCTGACGGTGCCCGGAGCCGAGAACGCCTTCGCCCTGATGTCCGCCTCCAAGGCCTGGAACCTGTCCGGTCTCAAGGCGGCGCTGGCCATCGCCGGACCGGAGGCGGTCGCGGACCTGCACCGGATGCCCGAGGAGGTCAGCCACGGGCCGAGCCACTTCGGCGTCATCGCCCACGCCGAAGCGTTCCGAACCGGCGACGATTGGCTCGACGCACTGCTGCGCGGCCTGGATGAAAACCGAACGCTGCTCGGCGATCTGGTCACCCAGCACCTGCCGGGCGTGAAATGCCAATGGCCGCAAGGGACTTACCTCGCCTGGCTGGATTGCCGGAAGCTCGGATTCGTCGAAGAATCCGCCGCGGGTCTGGCGGTGGTCGCCGACCTGTCCGGGGCCGCCCGGTGGTTCCTCGACCACGCTCGGGTGGCGCTCAGTTCCGGCCACGTCTTCGGAACCGGCGGCGCCGGCCATGTCCGATTGAACTTCGCGACCTCGCGGGCCATCCTGACCGAGGCCGTTTCGCGGATGGGCCGGGCGCTCGCCGACGCCCGCTAGGCGGGGATCTCCTCGGCGCCGCGGCCCAGGTTGCGGAAGCCCTCGGCGGGCTCCTTCAAGCCAAGCACGAACGGCAGCGAGCTCAGCTCGAGTTTCATCGTCGCCCCGACCCGCCGAAAGAAGCCGGACTCGGGCTGTGCGAGGGAAACCTGCGAGGTCGCGAGGTCGATGTAGTGCGTCGGCGTCTCCCCGATGTCGTCGAAGATGTGGGTCAGCGGTTTGCACTGGGAGCGCACCGATTCGTCGAGGCAGGCCGCGACGGAATCGGTCATCAGCACGTATTCGACCACGGGGACCATGTTTTTCAGCATGCGATGCACCAGGATGACGTCGAAGCCGGCGAGCTCCACGTGGCGCTTCACCCGTTGTTCGGCCACCTCACCCTGATGGACCACGAATTTCAGCGAGAGGTTATCCAACTGCGCGCAACTCGCGCACTCGCAGGCGAGGTCCTTCTTGAAGCGCTCGCGCCGCGCGATGAACGCCTCCCGCATCCGGGACAGCCGGTCACACACCAGCACTTTGGCGTCGCCGTCGGGCGCCCAGAAGAAGGCGGCGTCACCCTCGAGCTTCGCCAGCTTCAGCCCCCTGCCTGCGTCGATCACCGACTCCAGCAGGCCCGCCACCGTCAACTGCGCATGGGCTAGGTGCGTTCGGTTCCATTGCATGTAGTGGGTGTAACCGCTGATGTCCGCGATGACGAGGACCGCGCGCCGAATCGCCATGAACAAGCCAGTTTAATGTCCACACGACGTCTAGCCCAATGAAATCTCCCACTAGACGAACTCGCGTTGTCGCGAGAGGCTTGCAGAGGCGCCCGCCCACCGGAGGAGCTGAATATGCATGTGCTACGAACCCCGGACTCCCGATTCGAAAACCTGGAGGGCTATCCGTTCGTAGCGAACTACGTTGACGTCGCGGCAAGCGACACCCAGCCGCTGCGCATGCACTTTCTGGACGAGGGCCCCGCCGACGGGCCGCCGATCGTGCTGCTGCACGGGGAGCCCACCTGGAGCTACCTGTACCGGACGATGATCCAGCCGCTGGCCGACGCCGGGAACCGCGTGCTCGCGCCCGACCTGATCGGTTTCGGCCGCTCCGACAAGCCCGGCCGGATCGAGGATTACACCTATCAACGGCACGTCGAGTGGGTGACGTCGTGGTTCGAACGGCTGAACCTCAAGGACGTGACGCTGTTCGTGCAGGACTGGGGATCGTTGATCGGGCTGCGCATCGCCGCCGAACAGGGTGACCGCATCGCACGGCTCGTGGTGGCCAACGGCTTCCTGCCGACCGCGGAGCGACCCACCCCGCCCGCCTTCTACGCCTGGCGCGCATTCGCGCGCTACTCCCCCGTGTTGCCCGCGGGCCGCATCGTTGCGGTGGGGACCGTGCGCCGGGTTTCCGCCAGGGTCAGGGCTGGGTATGACGCGCCGTTTCCCGACAAGACGTATCAGGCCGGTGCCCGGGCCTTCCCGCAGTTGGTGCCGACCTCACCGGACGATCCGGCGATCCCCGCCAACAGGGCCGCGTGGAAGGCCCTGGGCCAATGGGAGAAACCCTGCCTCGCCATTTTCGGGGCCCGCGATCCGATCCTCGGCAAAGCTGACCGTCCCCTCATCAAGCACATCCCCGGCGCCGCGGGCCAGCCGCACGCCCGCATCAACGCCAGTCATTTCATCCAGGAAGACTCCGGACCCGAACTGGCCGAACGCATTCTGTCCTGGCAGCAAGCGCTGCGCTGACGGCGTCAGCGGGTATTGACGAGCCGCACGACGCCCCGCATGACCACTCTGCTCGCGGGCCAGGAGGACATGCTCGTCGACATCGCCCTCGACCTCACCGGTGCGACGATCAGCCCGTGACGGCCAGCACGGCTTCCGCCAACTCGGGCCGGCAGACCACCAAATCAGGCAATTTCGGGTCCGACCGGTTGTAGGCGAGGGCGGACCCGTCGATGCGGGAGGTATGCAGGCCGGCCGCTCTTGCCACGGCCACCGGCGCTGCCGAGTCCCATTCGAATTGGCCGCCGGCGTGCACGTACACATCCGACAAGCCCTGGACGATCGATGCCACTTTGGCTCCGGCAGAACCCATTTCGACCAGCACCCCGTCCAGCGCGTCGCGGACGGTCAGCGCAACGGCCGGGGGCCGGGTGCGCGACACCACGATGCGCGGCTTGCCCGGCGCGGCGGGGGGCCAGGCCACCTCGGGGGTGGCCAGGGTGATTCCCTGCGCCGGCAGCGCCACCGCCCCGGCGACGAGCTCACCGGCCTCCCACAGCGCGACGTGGACCGCCCAGTCGTCGCGTCCGAGCTCGGAGAATTCCCGGGTCCCGTCAAGCGGATCGACGATCCACACCCGCTCCGAGCGCAGCCGGACCGGGTCGTCGGCGCCCTCCTCGGACAGCACCGCGTCGTCGGGCCGCTCGCCCGCCAGCGCCTCCATCAGAAAGTCATGGGATCGCTTGTCGCCCGCGGCTTTCCGCTCGCCCGCTTCCGCGTCTGCGAACTCTTCCCGGACCGTGAGCAACAGCCGTCCAGCCTCGGTGGCCAACCGCGCGGCCAGTTCGTGGTCATCCGTCAGCTGCAAGGCCATCACAATCCTTAAGTTGGCAGTGTTGACCAACTTTACCCTGCCATCGCGGTGCCGGCGGGCACCACCCCTCGAGGAATGTTGCGGCCGTAATCTGTTGATCGTGAGCGGGGGCAACGTTCCTTTGTTGGGTCGGCTGGGGCGCAGTACGCGGGGGCGTCTGGTTGTGATCGGGATCGTGTCGGCGGTCGCGCTGGGCGGTGGGTGGCTTGACGCCCTGGTCACCCTGGGTCAGCTTCAGCACCACGAAGGTGAGGATGCCGCCCAGC
>NZ_LZIX01000289.1:0-4253 GCF_001666955.1 Mycobacterium sp. E735
TGAACCCGCACGACGACGGCATCGGCATCGACGAGTACGTCGACTGGCTGATCGAGGCCGGCTACCCGATCGAGCGCATCGACGACTTCGGGGAGTGGCTGCAGCGGTTCGAGGCCGCGCTGCGCGAGTTGCCGGAGCACCAGCGCAAGCACTCGGTCCTGCAGATGCTGCAAGTCCCGGGCTACAACCAGTTGCAGGCGCCCGAACCGGCCACCGGGGCGTTCGCCCCGACCGATCGATTCCGCGCCGCAGTGCAGGAAGCCAAGATCGGCACGGACAACGACATCCCGCACGTCTCGCCGGCGGTGATCGTCAAGTACGTGACCGACCTGCAGTTGCTCGGCCTGCTCTAGCACGACACCCGGTTCGGGACGGTCCCACGCGGGCCGTCCCGAACCGTGTATCCGGTTTGTCGCTCAAAAACATTCTTTGCGTATCTTTTGTGCGCGGTTAGAGGAGTGCTGTAAGACAGGTGAGACTTTTCAAAACCTCTAGCGCACATTCTCGCCCTCGATTAATCTTTCAGACTGTTGCACTCATGTTGACTAAGTTGGTGGAGAAACTGTGTGTGTCGATCCGTTCGATGACGACATCCGCGGCCCCGGCTTAGTCGGCGACGGGCGGCAACAGGGGCGAGGAACCGCACGCGGATCGCGCCGCGGTCGTGCGCTCCATCACGCGGAACCGAACGGGCATTGCGGAGGGTTCGGTCGAGCGGCTGCAGTCAACCGGGGGTTTGAACGGTGAACCTCATGGTTGGGAAGTTGGATGCAGCTTGGTGAGCAAGCCCTTCCGCTCACGCGCGGCCAACTAGACATCTGGCTCGCGCAGGAGACGGGCCACTCCGGCACGGAGTGGCAGATCGGCCTCTTCGTCCGGATCGACGGCAGGGTCCAACGTGACGCCCTGAAGTGGGCGATCCGCCAAGCGGTTGAAGAAGCCGAACCGGCGCGGGCTTGTTTCGTCGAGGCGGACGGTCAGGTGTTCCAGCGGCCGATCGAATGCTCCGACATCGAGCTGGCTTTCCATGACCTGACCGGTTCGGGCGACGCCATCGAAGAGGCCCGGCGGATAGCGTTGTCGATCCAGCGAACGCCGATGCCGTTCACGGGTCCGCTGTTCAGGTTCGCCCTCTTCCAGACCCGTGCGGACCAGTTTCACCTGTTCGCGTGCTGCCACCACATCATCGTCGACGGAACCGGCGTCGCGCTCGTCGGTCACCGCATCGCCTCGATCTACTCCGCGATCGTCTCCGCCGCCCCCATCCCGCCGGCCGTCTTCGGGTCACTGCGGGACCTTCTCGACTGCGAGTCACGGTACGAAACGTCCGGCGACTACCGCGACGACGAGGCGTACTGGGTGAAGAACCTGCCCGCGATCGACGCGGGACCCCATCAGGCCCCGCGCGCGACGGGTGAGCGCGATCCCTGGCCATCCGCGCCGGTCGCGTTGGACTCCGGCATCCTCCGCCGGGTCCACAAGCTATCCCACGTGTGGGGCGTGTCCCCGACGTCGGTCATCACCGCGGCGTGCGCGCTGTTGGTGCGTGGCTGGACCGGCGGTGGCTCGGAGGTGGTCCTCGACTTCCCGGTCAACCGGCGAGTGCGCCCGGAATCGAAGACGCTCCCCGGCATGGTCGCCGGGGTGGTGCCGCTGGTATTGCGCGTGGCGCCCGAACTCACGGTCGCCGATTTCTGCCTGCACGTCGACACCCGGATTCGCGAAGCCATTGAGCATCAACGGTTTCCGGTGCAGGCGTTGGAGCGCAAGGCCCGCGGCCCGGTCGGGCCGCCCGAGCGGGTGAGCGTCAATTTCATCCCGTCCGATTTCACCCTGCCCTTCGGTGGTGTCACCGCCTCGGCGTCCTACACGAATTCCGGCCAGGCAAGTGGTTTCGGGCTGATCTTCTCCGGCGACGGGGACGGGATCTCCCTGAGCACGGCGGGCGCCTGGGAGCCCCTGTCCAGCTTCGAGGCCGCCCATCTGGCGGGCCGCTTGGAACGGGTGCTGGTGGCGCTGACCGCCGATACGACGCGGCGGTTGCTGTCGATCGACGTCCTCGAAGAGCCAGAGCGGGCCCGCCTGGCCGGGTGGGGGAACTGGGCGGCCGCGGCCGATCGTGCGCCGGGACGGTCTATTCCGGAGTTGTTCGGGGTATGGGCGGAGCGCACTCCCGAGGCGGTCGCGGTGTCGTGTGGGGGCCGATCGTGGTCATACCGCGAGCTGGACGCGACGTCGAACCGGTTGGCGCGCTGGCTCGTCGGGCGTGGTGTCGGTCCGGGGGACTGCGTGGCGTTGCTGGTGCAGCGGTCGGGGGAGGCGGTGATCGCGCTGCTGGGGGTGTTGAAGTCGGGGGCGGCGTACCTGCCGATCGATCCGGGGGTGCCGCCGGGCCGGGCGGAGTTCATGCTCGCCGATTCGGGGGCGGCGGTGGCGGTCGTCGGGCAGGGATTGCGGTCGCACCTGGGTGGGTTCGCCGGCGCGGTGGTGCAGGTTGACGATTCCGCGGTTGCGGCGCAGTCGGGCGCGGGCTGGGTCGGGCCGGGCCCCGACGATGTGGCGCACGTGATTTACACGTCGGGGACGACGGGAGTGCCCAAGGGGGTGGCGGTCACCCATCGCAACGTCACGCAGCTGTTTGCGGCGTTGGCCGGGGGTGACTTGTTGGGTGCGGGACGCGTTTGGACTCAATGCCATTCGTTGTCCTTTGACTTCTCGGTGTGGGAGATCTGGGGTGCGTTGCTGCACGGCGGACACCTGGTGGTGGTGCCCGACGCGGTGACGCGCTGCGGTGACGATCTGCACGAGTTGGTGGTGGGCGAGCGGGTATCCGTACTGACCCAGACGCCGTCGGCGCTCGGCGTGCTCTCGCCTCAAGGGGTGAGGGCGGCGCTGGTGGTGGGGGCCGAGCCGTGCCCCGCGCAGGTGGTGGATCGGTGGGCGCCGGGCCGCGCGATGGTCAACGTGTACGGGCCGACCGAGACCACCATGTGGGTGTCGATGAGCGCGCCGTTGGTGGCCGGGTCGGGGACGCCGGCGATTGGTTCGCCGGTGGCAGGCGCCGCGTTCTTCGTCCTCGACGGGTGGCTGCGGCCGGTGCCGGCCGGGGCGGTCGGGGAATTGTATGTGGCCGGGTCCGGGGTGGGTGTCGGCTATGTGGGCCGGGGCGGGCTGACCGGGTCGCGGTTTGTGGCGTGCCCGTTCGGGGCGCCGGGGGCGCGGATGTATCGGACCGGCGACCTGGTGTGGTGGGGCCCTGATGGGCAGCTGCGCTACGTGGGGCGCGTCGACGAGCAGGTCAAGATTCGCGGGTATCGCATCGAGCTTGGTGAAATCACCGCCGCGCTAGGCGATTTGCCGGGAGTCGAACAAGCGGCAGTGATCGCCCGGGAGGACCGTCCCGGCGACAAACGCCTCGTCGGCTACATCACCGGCACCGCCGACCCCGCCGAATTGCGGGCCGCGCTGGGCGAGCGGCTGCCGGCTTACCTGGTCCCGGCCGCCGTCGTCGCCTTGACCAGCTTCCCTCGCACCCTCAACGGCAAGCTCGACACGCGGGCCCTGCCCCCGCCCGACTACCTCGTCCACGGGTACCGTGCCCCGGCCACCCTCACCGAAGAGGTCCTCGCCGCGATCTACGCCCAAGTCCTCGACGTCGACCGGGTCGGGGTCGACGATTCCTTCTTCGATCTGGGTGGTGACTCGCTGTCGGCGATGCGTCTGGTCGCCGCGGTGAACACCAGCCTGGATGCGGCCCTGTCCGTGCGGGCGCTGTTCGAAGCACCGACGATCGGCCAGCTGGTATCCCGCCTCGACAAGGGCGACGGCCGGCTCGCGCGGGTGGTGGCCGGGTCCCGCCCGGCGGTGGTTCCGCTGTCGTTTGCCCAGTCTCGGTTGTGGTTCCTCGACCAGCTGCACGGATCCTCGCCGGTTCACAACATGGCGATCGCGCTCCGCTTGCGCGGACGACTGCGTGCCGACGTGCTCGGGACGGCGCTGGGCGACGTGGTGGCGCGGCACGAAAGTTTGCGCACCGTCTTCACCGCACCCGACGGCGACCCGCAGCAAGTGGTGCTCCCGGTCGAGTGCGCCGATTTCGGTTGGGAGATCGTCGATGCCGACGGGTGGCCGGCAGGCCGCTTGGGCGAGGCCATCAACAACGTGGCGCACCGCCCCTTTGATTTGTCGGTTGAGATTCCTTTGCGGGCAACGCTTTTCCGTGTGGGTTGCGATGAGCATGTGTTGGTGGCGGT
>NZ_LZIX01000290.1:0-543 GCF_001666955.1 Mycobacterium sp. E735
GAATCGCAATCCATCTACGACGTTTCGGACGAGTTTTTTGCCCTGTTCCTAGATCCGACAATGGGCTATACGTGCGCCTACTTCGAGCGCGACGACATGACGCTCGAAGAGGCGCAGCTTGCCAAGATCGACCTGGCGCTGGGCAAGCTCAAGCTGGAACCGGGCATGACGCTGCTGGACATCGGCTGCGGCTGGGGCGCGACCATGCGCCGGGCCATCGAGAAGTACGACGTCAACGTCGTGGGCCTGACGTTGTCGGAGAACCAGGCCGAGCACGTCCAGAGAACGTTCGACGAGATGGACACCCCCCGCACCCGGCGGGTGCTGCTGGAGGGCTGGGAGAAGTTTCACGAACCCGTCGACCGCATCGTTTCGATCGGCGCCTTCGAGCACTTCGGCCGCCAGCGCTACGGCCGCTTCTTCAAGATGGCCTACCAGGTGCTGCCGTCCGACGGAATCATGTTGCTGCACACCATCGTTCGCCCCTCCTTCAAGGAGGCCAGGGCGCGGGGCATGACGCTGACGCACGAGATCGTGCACTGC
>NZ_LZIX01000291.1:0-1984 GCF_001666955.1 Mycobacterium sp. E735
CGTTCGGGCCTGGCCGTGCAGTTCGACCAGGTCGGGATGCTTGACCTTCCACCGCCCCGACATCTGCTCCACCAACAGCTTGGAATCCAGGAAGACCGCGGCCTCGGTGGCGCCGAGTTGCAGGGCGTCCTCCAAACCGGCCAGCAGTCCACGGTATTCGGCGACGTTGTTGGTGGCCCGGCCGATGGCCTGCTTGTTCTCCGCCAGCGCCGTCGAGCGGTCCTCGGTCCACACGACGGCCCCGTAGCCGGCCGGTCCCGGATTGCCGCGCGAGCCGCCGTCGGCCTCGATCACCACCTTCATTGGTCGAAGCCCTTGACCCGCAACAGGATCGCGCCGCACTCGGGGCATCGCACCACGTCGTCGTCGGCCGCGGCCGAGATGCGGGACATTTCGCCCCGGTCGATCTCGAGGCGGCAGGCGCCGCATCGGCGTCCCAGCAACGGCCCGGCGCCCGGGCCTCCCCCGGCGCGCTGGCGTTCGTAGAGCGCGGTCAGGGCGGGGTCCAGTTCGGCGGTCAGGGCCTCGCGGCGCGACGAATGCGCCTCCCGAGCCGCACTGATTTCGGTGAGCGCGGCGTCGAGAGCCTGCCGGGCGCCGGCCAGTTCGGTCTCCAGCGCCTCGACCTTGCGTTGCGCGTCGTCCAATTGAGACTGCAGCTCCTCGCGGCGCTCCATCACCTCCAGCAGCGAATCTTCCAGGCTGCCCTGGCGACGCGTCAGCGTCTCGAGCTCGTGCTGCAGGTCCGACAGTTGCTTGGCGTCGGCGGCGCCGGACTGCAGCAGCGACCGGTCGCGGTCTTCGCGCTGGCGGACCGCTTCGATTTCGGACTCGAACCGCGACACCTGAACATCGATGTCCTCCAAGGCGATCCGAATGGCGCTCACCCGGTCGGCGGCGTCGTTGAGTTCGTCCTGCAACCGCTCGCAGGCCTGTTGCTCGGCCAGATGGCCGGCCCGGTGCGTGATGCGGGACAGCTCCGCATCCAGTTTCGACAGCTCGAGCAGCGAACGCTGCTGAGCGACTTCGGCCTTCATCACGCCTCACCCCCGGTCTCGTCGCCGCACTGCCCCATGGTCCAGGGGTCGGTGCGGATGGTGCACACCCGCACCGCCAGCGCCGCACCGAAACGGGACCGCAGCACGTCGGCGGCCTGGTGGCACCACGGAAATTCACTGGCCCAGTGCGCCACGTCCACCAGCGCCACAGCAGAACCCCGGCGATGCTCGTCGGCCGGATGGTGTCGCAGGTCGGCCGTTACGTAGGCCTGCACCCCTGCGGCCGCCGCGGCCGCCAGCAGCGAGTCCCCCGCGCCGCCGCAGACGGCGACCCGGGACACCGGCAGGTCGGGATCGCCCGCCGCGCGGACCCCCCAGGCCGTCCGCGGCAGCGCGGCGTCCACGCGGGACACGAAGTCGCGCAGCGGTTCCGGCCGGGGCAGGGCGCCGATCCGCCCCAGCCCGGCGTCGCCCGGCGCGGGCACCAACGCGAACAGGTCGAACGCCGGCTCCTCGTAGGGATGGGCGGCGCGCATCGCCGCCAGCACGGCTCCCCGGATCCGCGCGGCCGCGACCGACCTCGACAAGTGGGTGGTCTACGTGCCGCGCGAGAACTCAGAAGCGGTGCAGGCGGCCGTGTTCGAGGCCGGCGCCGGGCACATCGGCGACTACTCGCACTGCAGCTGGAGTGTCAGCGGCATCGGCCAGTTCCTGCCGCACGAAGGGGCGTCGCCCGCGGTGGGCAGCGTCGGCACCGTCGAGCGGGTGGCCGAGGATCGGTTCGAGGTGGTCGCGCCCGCGCGGATCCGGGGAGCCGTGCTGGCGGCGATGCGCGCCGCCCATCCCTACGAGGAGCCGGCGTTCGACCTGTTCGCGTTGGTGCCCGCGCCGGGCGACGCCGGGCTGGGGCGGATCGGCGCCCTGCCCCGGCCGGAACCGCTGCGCGACTTCGTGTCCCGCGTGGACGCCGCGCTGCCGCGGACGGC
>NZ_LZIX01000292.1:0-591 GCF_001666955.1 Mycobacterium sp. E735
CACCGGCTCGGTGATCGGCAGCAACGCGGCGCACATCGCCGTCGCGGTGGACGAGGCCGCCGAGACGTTCGTGGCCATCGCCGCCATCGACAACCTGGTCAAGGGCACCGGCGGCGCGGCCGTGCAGGCGATGAACTTGGCGCTGGGTTGGCCGGAGGCGCAAGGCCTTTCGGTGGTCGGGGTCGCGCCGTGACCCACACAGCCGAGGCGCGCTTGGTGCGCGAACAGGGCGTCACCGCGCCGGCCGGGTTCCGGGCCGCGGGGATCGCCGCCGGCATCAAGGCGTCGGGCAACCGCGACCTGGCCCTGGTCTTCAACGAGGGACCCGACTACGCGGCCGCCGGCGTGTTCACCCGCAACAAGGTCAAGGCCGCGCCGGTGCTGTGGACCCAGCAGGCGCTGACCACCGGCGCCTTGCGCGCGGTGATCCTCAACTCCGGCCAACCCAGCGCCAAGTTCATCGCCTGCACGGCCGCGCCGCCGGTGCCCTTGACCAGGTTGTCGATGGCGGCGATGGCCACGAACGTCTCGGCGGCCTCGTCCACCGCGACGGCGATGTGCGCCGCGTTGCTGCCGATCACCGAGCCGGTG
>NZ_LZIX01000293.1:0-3037 GCF_001666955.1 Mycobacterium sp. E735
TCGCGGGCGGCATTCAACCTGAAGTAGCTAGTTCGACCGGTGCCTGAGTTGCTCGCGGGTGTGCTTCTCCACGAACAACGGAACGAAATCCCGTACGCGGCTGTGTGTGAACCGGGCATGCTCTTCGCGGATGAGCGCGTCGACGACCTCCGCCGGGATGCGCGGGAACTCACCGATGAGTTGCCGGCCGAGGTCCGCCAACAGCGCTTCTTCGTTGACCTGAGTGACCTTACCCATGAGCAGGGGGTTCCCGGTCGGCGCTCGCTGTCAAACGGGTTTCAACCGCCGAGCGCGTTAAGCGGTTGCTGCGATCACGTAAACCCATAATAGAGCGATCGCTCTGTTACTATGGCGGCATGCCACGCCCCCGCGTTCACGACCAGGACCGGATCCTGGATGCCGTCGAACGGCTGGCGGTGCGCTCCGGGCCGGCGTCGGTCACGATTCGCGCGATCAGTGACGCGATCGGCGTATCCAACGGCGCGCTGTACCACACGTTCGGGTCGCGGGCGGGCCTCGTCGGGCGCGCCTGGCTGCGGGCCGGGCACCGATTCCTCAGCGCCCAAAGCGAATTGATCGACTCCGCCCCCGACCAAGACGGCGTCGCCGCCGTGGTGGCGGCGGCCGAGGCGCCGGCCGTCTTCGCCGAAACCCACCCCGAGTCGTCGCAACTTCTGCTGACGGTGCGCCGCGACGAGCTGTTGGGTCCGGAGATGCCGCCCGACATCGCCACCCAATTGCGTGACCTGGACCGGCTGCTGGTGGAGACGATGATCCGGCTGTCCCGCCGCCTGTGGGACCGCAAGGACGCCGCGGCCGTCGACGTCATCACGACCTGCATCGTCGACCTACCGACCGCGATCCTGTTGCGCCGCAACCGGATCGACGACCCCGATGCGCGGGAACGCCTGCGCGCGGCGGTCGTCGCCGTGCTCGACCTCGGGGCACCCCGAGGCAGGACCAGAGAAAGGGCCACGACATGACGCCGACACTGAGTTGGGACGACAAGATCGCGATTCTGCGCCTCGGCGAGGACGAGAACCGTTTCTCCCCAGAGTTTCTCGACGCGATCGACGGGCAGCTCGACGAAATTCAGCAGGCCGGTGCGCAGGGCCTGGTCACCACCGCGAGCGGCAAGTTCTATACCAACGGCCTGGACCTGGACTGGCTGGGCGCTCACCCCGGCCAGACCCAGTCCTACGTCGCGCGGGTGCAGGCCCTGCTGGCCCGCGTCCTCACCTACCCGATGCCGACGGCCGCCGCGGTGACCGGGCACGCCTTCGGCGCCGGCGCCATGCTCGCGATGGCCCACGACGTGCGGGTGATGCGCGCCGACCGCGGGTTCTTCTGCTTCCCCGAGGTCGACATCCGCATCCCGTTCACCGACGGCATGGCCGCCCTGATCCAGGCCAAGCTCACGCCCCGCGCCGCGGTGGCCTCGATGACGACCGGGCGCCGGTTCGGCGGGGAGGAGGCCGCCGAATTCGGCATCGTCGACGCGACCGCTGCCGAGGCCGAGGTGACCGCCGCGGCGACCGACCTGCTGCGCCCGCTGGGCGGCAAGGACCCCGGCACGCTGGGGGCGATCAAGCAGACCATGTTCCGCGCCGCGGCCCGGGCGTTGACCGACCTCTGAGCCCGCGTGACATTTGCGTTAACGCTCAACCGATTTCGCGCACCGTGCTGAACCAAACGTCGCCGGCGGCCGTCTGCAGTGTGTCGCAGTGCCTCAAAGACGTTTGGAGACTTGGTGATCGCAGCACAATTTATTCGCCCCATCGGTGCCATGGAACGGCTCTTCTATCGCTACAGCGAACGCAATCCGACACACTTCTCGCTCGTTGCCGAGTTCGACCAAGTACTCACCGCAAACAAGGTGAGGCCTGCGCTGGCCGCCGCGCAACGACGACATCCCTTGTTGTCCGCACACGTTGAGGACCAGCCCGGCTCGCGGCTCGGCTTCTACCGCGCCGCCACCGTCCCACCGATCACCCTGACCGTCCACCGCGCCGAGTCGTGGGAGCCCGTCGCGGCGGACGAGCTCAGCCGGCCATTCGACCGCTCGCGTGCTCCGCTGATGCGCGCGTCGCTGCTGCAGGGGCGAACCGGCAGTGCGCTGGTGCTGACGTTTGACCACACGCTCGCCGACGGGATTTCCTCGGTGCTGGTGCTCAAGGATGTCGTTGCCGCGCTCAACGGCGCGGACCTGCCCAATCTGCCTGTGCCCCAAGCCCAGGAGGACCTTGTCGCCCGCACGCTGGGCGAGATCGCGCCGCTGGAGCTGCCCGACGATCCACGCATGCGGGTGCCCAGCGCCATCCGCCCGTTCGACGGCGCCCCGACCAACGTGCACACCATGGCGATGGCGGAAGTGGACACCGCGCTGCTGGCCCAGCGATGCCGCGAGGAACGCACCACCGTGCACGCGGCGCTGGTCGTCGCGATGTGCCGCGTCCGGGCCGCCGTGCGTGGCGAAGACTTTGTGCGAGTGCTCAACCCGATCAACTTCCGGGGGCTGATAGGCGTCGGCGGCGACTGCGGCCTCTTCATCCAATCGACCTGGACCGGCCTGTCGCCCTGGGATGGTGTTTCGTTCTGGGAGCAGGCCCGCGCGACCACCGCACACCTCGACGTCGCGCGGTCGGCGCGTGGAATCCGCACCGCCTCGCAAGCCGTCTCGGAAGCGATCGCGGTCGACGCCGAAGTCGACCACGCCGAAGAACTGTTCAGCCGCGTCTGCCCGTTCGAGATGATCGTCACGAACCTCGGCGTGCAGAACCTCGACCGCTCGGGCGCGCTGCGGCCCACGGCGGTGTGGGGCCCGGTGGTGCAAAGCCAGACCGAGGGCGAGTACGTCACCGGCATCACCACCTTCGAGGGCAGGCTGCGGATGACGACCTGCGGCTACAGCGTGCCGGCGACCTTCCTGAAGAGCGTCGGCGACGCCCTGCTGGCTGCCGTGCAGGAGCGCTGATTGTTACCATCGCGCGGTGACTGACCGCCCCGGCCGGCCGGGACCCATTTCCCGTCGCGACGT
>NZ_LZIX01000294.1:0-3215 GCF_001666955.1 Mycobacterium sp. E735
TGCCAGCGGGTCCGGCGTACGGCCAGGGGGTTGCGGCGAAAGCGCGCCAATTCGCCTGCGCTGTAGGGGCGGTCATCCTTGGGCACCATCCACGGCGGTGTGCGTTGGAAGACGCTCACCCGGTCGGCGACCTTGGCCAGTTCGGGGACCGCCTGCACCCCGCTCGCGCCGGTGCCGATGACCGCCACGTTCTTGCCCGCCAGGCCGGCGTGGTGATCCCAGCGCGCGGTGTGCATGAGCGTGCCGGTGAAGTCGCTCAGACCCGGGATATCGGGAAGCTTTGGGGCACCGAACAATCCGACGGCGCACACGACCACGTCCGCGGTCAGGCTGGCGGTGTGCCCCGCCCGGTCGAGCCGGCATTCCCAGCCCCCGCCGTTCCAGCGCACCGAGCGCACCCGGGTGCCCAGCATCAGATGCCGGCGCAGATCGAAGTCGTCGGCCACCGATTCGAGGTATGCCAGGATCTCGGGTTGCCGGGCGTACGTACGGCTCCACGCGGTGTTGGGTGCGAATGAGAACGAGTAGAGGTGGCTTTGAATGTCGCAGGCGGCGCCGGGATAAGTGTTGCGCCGCCAGGTGCCTCCTACGCCGTCATCGCCCTCGATGATCACCAGATCCTCGATGCCGGCGCGGCGCAGCGCGACGGCGGCGCCGAGGCCACCGAAGCCCGCGCCGATGATCGCCACCCTGGGCGGGGGCCTGCGCCGAGTCGCCGCCCGCAGCCGGCCGACGCCGTAGCGCCATCGCGACCGCCGACTGGTCACGGCCCGGCCGTCCCGCCGCGAATCAGGTAACCGTTCATGTCGCCATCAGCCCGCCACGCCCCCAACATGTCGGCGTACTCGGTGGGTGCCCCGAAAAAGAAGCTGCCCTGACGAGTCTTGGCGTCCGCCTTGCCCTCCCGGTTGTAGTAGCCGGGGGTGCAGGTCTGAGCGCGCCCGGCACTGGCGGCCGACCGCATCACCACCGTGTCGACCCACGCGGCCTCGGCCTCGGGCGTGGCCTCCACTTCGGTGACGCCGCGCTCGAGCGCCCACGCGATGATCCATGCGGCGTGCGTCGCCTGCACGTCCAGCAGGTAGGGGAAGTTCACCGTCAGGCCCGCCTGGGCGATGCTTTCGATGAAGCAATTGGGAAAACGCGTCGTGCTCAGGCCCTGGTAGGTGCGCACGCCGTCGGCCCAGTGTTCGGTCAGCGAGACCCCGTCGCGACCGATCAACTCGAACCCGGTGCGGCGGCAGTAGTCGGTGCCCACCTCGAAACCCGTTGCGAAGATCAGGCAGTCGATCTCGTAGGGCACGCCGTTGACCACCACACCGGACTCGGTGATGCGTTGGACCCCGCGGCCGCGGGTGTCGACCAGCGTGACGTTGTCGCGGTTGAACGTCTGCAGGTACTCGTCGTGGAAGCAGGGGCGCTTGCAGAAGTAGCCGTACCACGGCTTGAGCGATTCCGCGGTGGCCGGATCGGTGACGAGATCGTCGACGCGCGCCCGGATCTCTTCCATCTTGGCGAAGTCCGCGAGCTCGATGTCTCGGCCGCGTTGCGCCGGGTCCACGACGCCATCCCCGTCGTGGCGCATCACCGGAAGCTTGCGCGTGATGCTTGTCCAGGCGTCGGCGACCAGGTCCTCGTCGGCTTGGCCGCCTGCGGTCAGGATCTGGAAGTTCTCGATGCGCCGACGCTGCCACCCGGGCCGTAACGTGTTGGCCCACTGTGCATCCGTGGCGCTGTTGGCCCGGACGTCGACCGACGACGGCGTGCGCTGAAACACGTAAAGGTGCTGCGCCGCCCTCGCGAGGTGGGGGACGCACTGGATCGCCGTGGCGCCGGTACCGATGATCCCCACGCGCTTGCCGGCGAGGTTCTCGAGGTTCTCGCCGGTATAGGCGTAGTCCCACCGGCTGGTATGGAAGGCGTGCCCGCTGAACGCGCCGAGGCCCTCGATACCGGGCAGCTTGGGCTTGGCCTGGTAGCCGTTGGCCATGGACACGAACCTGGCCCGCATCTCGTCGCGGCGGTTCGTGCGGATGATCCACCGCGATTCCTCGGCCGCCCAGCGGATCTCGTGTACATCGGTTTGCAGGCATGCGTCGCGGTACAGGTCGTAGCACCGTGCGATGCGCTGGCAATGCGCGAAGATCTCCGGGCCCTTGGCGTACTTCTCGGTGGGGACGTAGCCGAGCTCTTCCAGCAGCGGCATGTACACGTAGGACTCGACATCGCAGGCAATCCCCGGGTACCGGTTCCAGTACCAGGTCCCGCCCACGTCGGCTGCCCGGTCGATGAGCCGCACGCTGTCGACGCCGAGCTGACGCAGCCGCACCCCCGTCAACAGCCCGCCGAATCCGGCGCCGATCACCGCGACGTCGACTTCGTCGGTCAGCGGCTCGCGCGTGAATTCACCGTCTGCCCAGGGGTCGTCGGCGAAGCGCGCGAATGCCCCCGCCGTCTCGACGTACTGAGCGATGCCGTCCGGGCGCAATCGGCGCGCGCGCTCTTCCGCGTATTTGCGTCGCAGCGCGTCGACGTCGAACGACACGGTTTCAGTCAAGGCCCGGTCCTCTCGTGGCCCGACTATATAATCAATCGCTTGATCATATCAAGGCGGTGCCGTGTCGGTCCCGCCGCTATCCGCGCCCGCCGGCGAACAACGTTCCGCTGATCATCTTCTTGGCCGAGTCGAGCGCGGCGTGATAATCGCGCGGCGGCGACGTGGCCCCCAACTCGACCAACCCGTAGATGAGCGCGTAGAGGGCCTCGACGACGCTGTCCCGATCGGAAGGCCGCGACAGTTCGCCCCGCCGGTAGCCGTCGTCGACGACGCCCTCGATGATCTCGCGGAAAGCCTGAAATCCCGTTCCCCCGTCCATGTGCCGATCGGGGCCGACCACTCCTTCGGCGCGGATGACCCACTCGAAGGCGGCGAGATCGGGATACTCGCGCATGAGCCGGCCCGATTCGTCGAGAACCGCCCCGATGCGGTCGACCGCGCTCCCCGGCCGCTCGGCGGCCGCCCGCAGCCGCGGCAAAGCGACATCGGTGCGCGCCGCGATCGCCGCCTTGATCAGCTCCGCCTTGTTCGGAAAGTAGTTGTAGAGGCTGGCGCTGGTGACATCCGCGGTGCGGGCAATCTCGCGAATCGTGGTGCGGGAGTAGCCCATCTCGGCCACAGTGCGCATCGCCGCGGTGATGATGCGCGTGCGGGTCTG
>NZ_LZIX01000295.1:0-1051 GCF_001666955.1 Mycobacterium sp. E735
GTCCGACGGCGGGGAGAACAAGCCGTCCAATCCCAGCGACCCGCACGACGGGGTCTACACGGCGGCGCGGCTGGCCCGGGACGAGGGGGTGCCCATCTCGACGATCTCGTTCGGCACCAAGACCGGCGAGATCGAGATGGACGGGCAGCGCGTGGCCGTCCCGGTTTCGACGGACCAGATGAAGACGATCGCCAAGCTGTCCGGCGGGCAGTCCTACACCGCCAGCAACATCGCCGAGCTCAACAAGAGCTACAACGCCATCGAGAAGGACATCGGCTATCGCACCGTGGCCGGGCCGGGCAGCGCCGGGTGGCTGCGCCTGGGCGTGATCACCGCATTGATCGCGACGGCGCTGGCGCTGCTGATCAACCGGCGGCTGCCGGTCTGATCGTCAGGACGGCAGCCGGCGGTTCAGGAACAGGCCGGCCAGGATCGCGCCGGCCAACGCGACCGCCCCCAGCAGCATCCACGCGAGGCTGGCGTCGCCCTTGACGGTCTCGTACCCGATCTGGCGCTGCAGGGTCGAGTAGACGTTCTTCAGCGACTCCAGGCTGTCGGCATGGAACGCCTGGCCGTCGGTGATCTCGCAGATCTTCTGCAGCGTCTGGTCGTCTACGGGAACCGGGATGGTGGCGCCCTCGTACTCGACGGTGCCGTACGGCGTCCCGAAGGAGATCGTCGAGATCTGCACGCCCGCGGCCTTGGCGGCCCGGGCGGCGGTGAACGCCCCCTGCGGGGCGTTGGCGTCCAGCGGCACGTTCTCCGCGCCGTCGGACTCCAGCACGATGCGGGCCGGGGGCGGGGTGTCGCCACCCGTGATGGCCAGGGCGCTCACCGCGTGCAGGGCGGTGAAGATGGCCTCGCCGGTGGCCGTGCTGTCGGCGAAGTCGAGCTTCTTGAGCGCGTCGATCGTCGCCTGGTGCTGCGGGGTGGGCGACACCAGCAGGTATGGCGTGCCGGCGAAGCCGACCAGGCCCAGGTTGATGCCCGGCGTGAGCTGACTGGCGAACTGGCCGGCCGCCTCCTCGGCGGCCTTGAGCCGGTTCGGCGG
>NZ_LZIX01000296.1:0-799 GCF_001666955.1 Mycobacterium sp. E735
CCCGCTTCCCCGCGCAACTGCAGACAACCCTCGTGCAATGCCCAGTAACCGTGCATGCGCCCCGCCGACAGCTGGCCGCCGTAGGTGTTGAGGGGAAGGTCCCCGTCGCGGGCGATCCGAGCGCCACCTTCCACGAACGGCCCGGCCTCCCCGTCACCGCAGACCCCGAGGGCCTCCAGCCACGCCAGGGTGAGATAGGTGAAGCCGTCGTACAACTCGGCGACCTTGAGGTCGGCCGGCTTCAGGTCCGTGCGCGACCACATCTGCGCCGTCGCGTCCGACATCGCCATCTTCGGGTAGTCGTCGCGGTGGAACCAGCCCCCGGCGCCGTCGGACCCGCCGATCGCCTCCACCGCCACCGCGCGATGGGGGCAATCCCGGGTGTAATCCGTGTGCGAGACCACCACCGCAATCGAGCCGTCGATCGGGACATCGCAGTCCAGCAGGCCGAACGGGGTGGAGACCGGCCGCGCGCTCAGGTAGTCGGCCATCGTCATCGGGTCGCGATACACGGCGCGCGGATTCAGGGCGGCGTTGCGCCTGCCGTTCAGGGCGACCCAGCCCAGCTGTTGCTTGGTGGTCCCATACAACTCCATGTGGCGCCGGCAGTTCAGCGCCAGCCAATTCGCGGCGGAATAGGCGTTGGCCGCGACCAGGTCGTTGACGTCGTCCATCGCGCCCACGGCGGGCCGTTCCGCACCCTCCGGCGTCTCGAACATCCGGGCCAGCGGCGGCGCGGGCGCATGCACGGTTACTGGGCATTGCACGAGGGTTGTCTGCAGTTGCGCGGGGAAGCGGG
>NZ_LZIX01000297.1:0-11491 GCF_001666955.1 Mycobacterium sp. E735
CCGCACGCCTTCAACATCCTGCGCGACCCGAACCCCCACGTCGGGTTCGGTGGCACCGGCGCCCACTACTGCATCGGCGCGAACCTGGCCCGCATGACCATCACCCTCATCTTCAACGCGGTCGCCGATCACATGCCGGACCTCAAGCCGGTCGGCGAGCCCGAGCGGCTGCGGTCGGGCTGGCTCAACGGAATCAAGCATTGGCAGGTGGACTACACCGGCAAGACCGCGGTGACGTCCTGATGGACTTCAATCTCACTGCGACGCAACAAGCCGTCGCGGATGTGGTGACGTCCGTTCTGGATCGGGACCTCGGCTGGGACGCGTTGGTCAGCGGCGGGGTGACGGCGCTGCCGGTGCCCGAGCGCCTCGGCGGCGACGGCGTCGGCCTGCCCGAGGTCGCCACGGTGCTCACCGAGATAGGCCGCCACGGCGCCATCACGCCGGCGCTGGCCACCCTCGGCTTCGGCGTGGCGCCGCTGCTTGACCTGGCGTCCGATGAACAACAGGACCGGTTCCTGGCCACGGTCGCCAAGGGCGGCGTGCTGACGGCCGCGCTGAACGAGCCCGGCGCCGCGTTGCCCGACCGGCCGTCGACCACCTTCGCCGACGGCCGGCTGTCGGGCACCAAAGTGGCTGTGCCGTATGCCGAATCCGCCGACTGGATGGTCGTGACCGCGGACAGCGCGGTCGTGGTGGTGTCGCCGAAGGCCGACGGTGTGGCGGTGGTCAAGACGCCGACATCGAACGGTGCGGACGAGTACAGCGTCACGTTCGCCGACGTCGCTGTCGGCGACTCCGATGTGCTCGCCGGCGCCCAGGCGCATCGGGTCAATCAGCTCGCCTTGGCGGCCGTCGGCGCCTACGCCGACGGGCTGGTGGCCGGGGCGCTGCGCCTCACCGCGGACT
Organism: Mycobacterium sp. E735; assembly: GCF_001666955.1. Classification (NCBI taxonomy): domain Bacteria; kingdom Bacillati; phylum Actinomycetota; class Actinomycetes; order Mycobacteriales; family Mycobacteriaceae; genus Mycobacterium; species Mycobacterium sp. E735. The sequence goes on from NZ_LZIX01000297.1 coordinate 910, forward strand.
ACGTGGCCAACCGCAAGCAGTTCGGCAAGCCGCTGTCCACGTTCCAGACGGTGGCGGCGCAGCTGGCGGAGGTCTACATCGCCTCGCGCACCATCGATTTGGCGGCCAAGTCGGTGGTGTGGCGGCTGTCCGAAGGCCGGGACGCCGACGACGACCTGGACGTGCTCGGCTACTGGATCACTTCGCAGGCCCCGCCGGTGATGCAGACCTGCCATCACCTGCACGGTGGCATGGGCATGGACATCACCTACCCGATGCACCGGTATTACTCCACGATCAAGGACCTGTCCCGGCTGCTGGGCGGTTCTTCTCATCGTCTCGACCTGGTGGGAGCGCAATGTTCATAGACCTCACTCCGGAGCAGCGTCAGCTGCAAGCGGAACTGCGGGAGTACTTTTCGAACCTGATCTCGTCCGACGAGATGAAGGCGATGGAGCAGGACCGGCACAACGAGGCCTACCGCGCGGTGATCCGGCGGATGGGCCGCGACGGCAAGCTCGGGGTGGGGTGGCCAAAAGAGTTCGGCGGCTTGGGCTTCGGGCCCATCGAGCAGTCGATCTTCGTCAACGAGGCGCATCGGGCCGACGTTCCGCTGCCCGCGGTCACGCTGCAGACCGTCGGGCCGACGCTGCAGCAGTTCGGCAGCGAAGCGCAGAAAAAGAAGTTCCTGCCGGCGATCTTGGCGGGCGAGGTGCACTTCGCGATCGGTTACAGCGAGCCCGAGGCCGGCACCGACCTGGCGTCCCTGCGGACGACCGCCGTCCGTCAGGGCGACGAGTACATCGTCAACGGCCAGAAGATGTGGACCACCGGCGGACACGACGCCGACTACATCTGGCTGGCCTGCCGCACCGACCCGGAAGCCGTTAAACACAAGGGCATTTCGATCCTGATCGTGGACACGAAGGATCCCGGGTTCTCCTGGACGCCGATCATCCTGTCCGACGGCGCCCACCACACCAACGCCACCTACTACAACGACGTGCGGGTGCCCGCCGACATGCTGGTCGGCGAGGAGAACGGCGGCTGGCGGCTCATCACCACTCAGCTCAACAACGAACGTGTCATGCTCGGCCCCGCGGGCCGCACGGCCGGCATCTACGACCGCTTGCACGCCTGGGCGTCCAAGCCGGGCAGCGACGGGATCACCCCGATCGACCACCAGGACGTCAAGCGGGCCCTCGGTGAGATCCACGCGATGTGGCGAATCAACGAGCTGCTCAACTGGCAGGTGGCCGCGGCCGGTGAAGACATCAACATGGCCGACGCCGCCGCCACGAAAGTCTTTGGCACCGAGCGGATCCAGTACATCGGCCGGCTCGCCGAGGAGATCGTCGGCAAGTATGGCAACGCGGCCGACTCGGACACCGCGGAGCTGCTGAACTGGCTGGACTCGCAAACCAAGCGCAACCTGGTCATCACCTTCGGTGGAGGCGTCAACGAAGTCATGCGAGAAATGATCGCGGCGGCAGGCCTCAAAGTGCCGAGGGTCCCTCGATGACCGACACGGACGACATCAAGAAGGCTGTCGCCGAGATCACGTCCACTGTCGTCGCCGCACCCCGCACGGGCCGGGATCCGGTCAACCAGCCGATCATCAACAACTGGGTCGAGGCGCTGGGCGACCGCAACCCGATCTACGTCGACGAGGCCGCGGCCAAGGCCGCCGGTCATCCCGGACTTGTCGCGCCCCCGGCGATGATCCAGGTGTGGACGATGTTCGGACTGGGCGGCGAGCGTCCGACGGACGATCCCATGGGTCCGATCATGGAATTGTTCGACGGCGCAGGCTATGTCGGCGTGGTCGCCACCAACTGCGAGCAGACCTACCACCGGTATCTGCGTCCCGGCGAGCGGGTGACCGTGCACTCCGAGATGCGTGACGTGGTCGGGCCAAAACAGACCGCTCTCGGCGAAGGCTGGTTCATCAACCAGCACATCACCTGGCGCGTCGGTGACGAGGATGTCGCCGAGATGGCATGGCGCATACTCAAATTCAAGCCGCGCGAGACATCCGAGACGGCGCGGTCTTCGATTCCCGAGGATTTGGACGCCGACGCCCTGATGCGCCCGGCGGTTTCCCGGGACACCGCGTTCTTCTGGGAGGGTGTCAAGGCACACGAGCTGCGCATTCAGCGGCGGCCCGACGGCAGTCTGCAGCACCCGCCGGTGCCGGCGGTGTGGCAGGACAAAGAGCAGCCGATCGACTTTGTGGTGGCCGGCGGCACGGGCACGGTGTACAGCTTCGTAGTGCACCACGCGCCCAAGGTTCCCGGGCGCACGCTGCCCTTCGTGATCGCCCTGGTCGAACTCGAGGAAGGGGTCCGGATGCTGGGCGAGCTGCGCGGGGTGGACCCTGCCGCGGTGAAGATCGGAATGCCTGTTCGCGCAACCTATATCGACTTTCCCGCCGGTGAGTCCGGCCCGGAATGGACCCTGTACGCATGGGAGCCCCAAGCATGAGTGCGCCCGTCGTCGAAGTGGGTACGAAGCTGCCCGAGCTCAAGATCGAAGGCACGCCCACCTTCATCATCTCGACGGCCATCGCCACCCGCGACTTTCAGGACGTGCACCACGACCGGGATCTGGCCCAGGCCAAGGGATCGAAGGATATCTTCGTCAACATCCTCACCGACACCGGGCTGGTACAGCGCTTCCTGACCGACTGGGCCGGGCCGACCGCGATGATCAAGTCGATCGGTCTGCGGCTGGGCGTGCCGTGGTACGCCTACGACACCATCACCTTCTCAGGTGAGGTGACCGCGGTGGAAGACGGGTTGATCACCGTGAAGGTGTTCGGCCGCAACAGCCTTGGTGACCACGTCATCGCGACCGCCACGCTCACGATTGGGGACGCTTAATGTTGTCGGGTAAGGCCGCCATCGTCGGCATCGGTGCCACCGACTTCTCGAAGAATTCCGGCCGAAGCGAGCTGCGCCTGGCGGCCGAGGCGGTTCTGGATGCGCTCGACGACGCGGGCCTCAAGCCGTCGGACGTCGACGGCCTCACCACCTTCACGATGGACAGCAACAACGAGACCGCGGTGGCGCGTGCGACCGGCATCGGCGACCTGAGATTCTTCGCGCAGACGGGTTACGGCGGCGGTGCGGCGTGCGGGACCGTCGCACACGCAGCAGCGGCCGTCGCGACCGGGCTGGCGGACGTCGTGGTGGCCTACCGCGCGTTCAACGAACGGTCCGGCCAGCGTTTCGGTCAGGTGCAAAGTCGCCTCGCGGGGACCCCTGGGGCACAGGCCGATTCGACGGCAGCCGACAACTCCTTCTCGTATCCGCATGGCCTTTCGACACCGGCCGCGCAGGTGGCCATGATCGCGCAGCGGTACATGCACTGGTCCGGTGCCACCAGCCGTGACTTCGGCGCCATCTCGGTCGCAGACCGCAAGCACGCGGCCAAGAACCCGAAGGCGTACTTCTACGAGAAGCCGATAACCATTGACGACCACCAGAATTCGCGGTGGATCGCCGAGCCGTTGCGGCTGCTGGACTGCTGCCAGGAGACCGACGGCGCGGTGGCCCTCGTGGTGACCTCGGTGGAGCGGGCGCGAGACCTCAAGCAGCGGCCCGCCGTCATCGAGGCGGCGGCCCAGGGCGCCAGCCCCGACCAGTACACCATGGTGAGCTACTACCGCTCCGAACTCGGCCTGCCCGAGATGGGTGTGGTCGGCAAGCAGCTCTGGCAGCAATCGGGCCTGAAGCCGGACGATATTCAGACCGCCGTGATCTACGACCACTTCACTCCGTTCACACTGATTCAGTTGGAGGAGTTGGGATTCTGCGCCAAGGGCGAGGCCAAAGACTTCATCGCCAACGGCGCGGTCGAGGTGGGCGGTCGGCTGCCGATCAATACCCACGGCGGCCAGCTCGGTGAGGCCTACATCCACGGGATGAACGGAATCGCGGAGGGTGTCCGGCAATTGCGCGGGACCTCGGTCAACCCGGTCCCCGACGTCGAGCACGTCCTCGTCACCGCGGGAACCGGCGTGCCCACGTCAGGCCTCATCCTCGGCTAACGCTGCCATTCGCGTTCGAGTGTGCGGCCTGCCGCACGTTCGCGTTCGACTGTGCGGCCTGCCGCACACTCGACGGCAGTCGGCTAAGAACGCGCGCCGACCGAATACACGGTCTCCATGCCGCGCCGGCCCTTGATCTCGACCTGCTCCGAGTGGCCCCAGACATATTCCGGCTCAACGGCATCGCGCACGCGGCTGCTGACCATCACGGCCGGGCGCCCGGCCCGCCCGGCGATGCCGGCCAGCCGGAACGCCACGTTGGTCGCGTCGCCAATCACGGCCGTGACCGTTCTCGTCATCGCGGCGATCGCGGCCCGGCCCTGCACCACCCCCCAGCCCATGCGGATCGGCGAGCCGTCCGGGCTCCGCAGGGGGAGGGTGGGCCCGAGCTCCTCGACCCTCCGGTTCGCGGCGAGCGCGAAGTCGATCGCGAGCTCATTGGCCTTTGGAATCGTCCGCAGCTCCCAGACGGCATACAGCGCATCGCCGGCGTAGTGGTTGAGCGTGCCGCGGTGGGCGCGCAGCACCTGGTTGAGGTCGTGCCACAGATAGTTCAGGCTCTGGGCGATCACCCGGTTGTCGGTGACCTCCGAGATCGTCGAGTAGTTGGTGATATCGCCGACCACCATCACCATGGTCTCCTCGGCGATCCGGGTCAGGGTCGGGCTGGTGTTGGTCAACCCCGCTGCATTGAACCGGTCCGATCGGAAGATCAGCACGACGTCGCCGATCGAGATCTGGTCGTCGGGCTTGATGGGGACCTGCACGGCGCGTTCCAGCGGCATGCCGTTGAGCAACGTTCCGTTGGTGCTGGTGTCGATGAGGTAGGCCCGGTCGGTTACGACGTCGAGACGGATCTCGAGGTGGTTACGGGAGATGTTCGGGTCCTGGATAACCAGCCGGCGCGCTTCGTCGATGCCCGCGCACTGACGGCCGACGAATAGTTGATCGAAGATCGGCACGAGCTTCTCGCCGCCGTTCAAGTGCATGACCAGATTGGCCAGCGGCTTGTTCAACCAATCGGGGCGCATGGCTTAACGACCTCGCCGCACTCGAACGGCAGGGTGTGCGAGCGAGACCCGTCGTTGAGTGCCACGCCCGCCCTGACCACTCTGTGCACACACTAAGCGTCTGCCATCTGAACGTGCTGAGCTGTTAGCTGCAGGGGTAATCGTATCCGACGCTCAGCGAACGAGCGTCGGCTGCGCTTCGAGTGCGGCCCGGGCCGCTTTCCGCCCGGCTTGCAGGGCGGCGTCGATGTTTTTGAAGTCCAGTGGACCGATCGCCGAGACGTCAGGCTCGATGATCGCCGTGACCCGGGGGAGCTCGCGCAGGTTCCACTTGGGTGCCGCGAGTTCGACGCTGCGAAGCAACGTGTCTTGCAGCGGAGGCAGGGCCGCATCCGTGCCTGTCACGAGCCGCCGGACGAACGCGGGAGGCTGAAGCTTCGCCGGCAGCGGGCCAAAGCCCTTCGACGGCACCCACGTCGTGCGCAGATCGACGCATATCACTTCGCCGTCGGGGTCGGCACACATCACGTCGGCCGGGAGGATGTTCATCAATCCGCCGTCCACGAGCAGCCGCTCGCGATGTTGCACCGGCGGCAGGAGACCGGGTATCGAGATCGATGCGCGCACGGCGACCCACAGCAGCCCACGGCGATGGATGATCTGTTCGCCCGTGATGATGTCGGTGGAGACGGAGAAGAACTCCCTCGGCAGGTGCTCGATCAGGGTGGTGCTGCCGAAGAATCCCTCTATCAGACGGTCGACACGGCGACCTCGGGTGAGGGCTATCGCAGGGATCGTGTAGTCGCTGACCGGCCTGGTCTCGGCAACGTACTTCCGCGCCGCCGCGGTGCAATCCCGCGCGTCCAGCCCCAACGCGAAGGTGGCGGCGGCGAGGGCACCGGAACTGGTTCCGCCGAACCGGTCGATGACGATGCCCGCCCGCGTGAGCTCTTCGTAGACGCCGTAATGCGCGAGGCCCCGCGCGCCCCCGCCCCCCAGCACGAGACCGATAGAGCGCCCGGTGATTCTGCGGGCCAGCGCGCCGATTCCGTCGTCGTCGGCGGGGTGATGCGATACGGGCTGCAGCAGATCCCACCAGCTCGGGTCCGGCACGACGCCACAAGTGACCAGGTGGACCGGCCCTTGCGTCACCGGTGGTTCGAGCGTGGCCGGCGGATGGGTTTGATCGGCAAGGACCACGACTCGGTCGCTCTGCGCGGTGACATAGCGTCGCCAGCTGTCGCCCGAGCCCCGGTCGGCCACCAGCAACACCCAATCGTTGCTCCGCTCGACGCGGTCGAGGGTCTCGCTGAACGCTTCGACGAGCTCGCCGTAATGATTGGCCGCCGCCGTCGTTTCGACCGGCGGCGCGACGACGGCCGCCCGACCGTGCGATCTCAGCCGAGTCGCGATCGCCTCGATGATCGGCATGGCAACCGCATCCCCGGTCGACACCACGCCGACGACCCGCCGACCGCGAGAGACGGTGGCGGCTCGTGACTCGCGAAGCATTACCGCCATCGCTCGGAACATCGCCGATTGCAATTGCGGCGCCTTGGCGAGCACCTCGCTGAACGCGTCAGCGGCGATCCTCCAGACGACGCCGTCCCGAAGGGCTCGTACTCCGGCCGAGCGAGCGGCGCCGGTGATCACGCCCAGGTCTCCGATCGAGTCACCGGACGCCATCTCACGAAGCACCTGTCCGTCGATGCCGATGGCCGCGAATCGCCCCGAGGCGATTACATAGATTGCGTCCGACGGGTCCCCAAGGTGAAAGAGCCACTCGTTGGCGAGAACGTGCTGGCGACCTACGGTCTTCGTGAGCAGGTCGAGTTGTTCGTCGTCGATATCGGCGAATATCGGCATGCTCCGCAGTGCGGTTCGCTCGTCGGCCGCACGCGGCTCGGGCGACTGCCCTTCAGCGACCATGAAAGGACGAAAGCATATTGCGCCGTCTAGCGGTAGTCCGCCCGGCGCAAAGCCGCTACGCGGGGACCAGCTCGACGCCGCTGAGCACCGCGGCGTTGTCGCGCGAAGGCGCGACAACGCTAGCCACGAAACGGCCGTCCTCTTTCCACAGGTTGACGCGCAGCGTCTCGCCCGGGAACGCCACGCCGGCGAAGCGCGCGCCGTACGCGGCCACCGCGCCGGCGTCACCGTCCAGCAGCGTGTCGACGATGGCCTTGCACGTCATGCCGTAGGTGCACAGGCCGTGCAGGATCGGTTGCGAAAAGCCATTGGCCGCTGCGAAATCCGGGTCGGAGTGCAGCGGGTTGCGGTCGCCGCACAGCCGGTAGAGCAGCGCCTGCTGCGGCAGGAGCGGCACCGCCACCTCCACGTCGGGCGCCCGGTCCGGCGCGGCGTCCGACGTCGACGGCCCACGCTCGCCGCCGAATCCGCCCTCACCGCGGGCGAAGATGGACCGCCGCTGCGTCCACAGCAGCGTGCCGTCGGGCGCGCTGACGGTCGTCTCACTCCAGATCACCGCGGCCTTGCCCTTGTCCCAGATGTCGGTGAACCGGGTGACGGCGCGGGCCGAACCCGACGGCGGCAGCGGGCCGGGCACCTCCACCCGCTCGCTGGCGTGCAGCACCTTGCCCAGCTCGATGTCGATGCCGGGGAATTGCACGATCGGCGGTTTGGTCATGTGAAAGGACGCCGCCACGTTGCCGAACGTCGGCAGCACCTGCGGTGTGTCGTCAACCAGGTAACGCAGTTCGCGTGGATCCATCGGATCCTTGCCGGCGCCCAACGCCAAGTGGTAGAGCTGCACGTCGCTGCTCGTCCACGAGAAATCGATCGGGTCCAGCTCGGCGGCCAGTGCGACGTCTACATCGATGGGCATCAGCGTTCCCCCGCAATGTGCAGCGCGGCCAAGTAGCCGAACGTCATCGCCGGGCCGATGGTCCCGCCCGGACCCGGGTAGGTGTGACCCATCACCGGGGCGCTGACATTGCCTGCGGCGTAAAGGCCTTCGATGATCGAGCCGTCGTCGCGCAGCGCACGGCCGTGGACGTCGGTGCGGACGCCGCCCTTGGTGCCCAGGTCACCGGGCACCATCTTGGCGGCGTAGTACGGAGCGTGGGCGAGCTCACCCAGGTTGGGATTCGGCTTGTTCGTCGGGTCGCCGTAGTAACGGTCGTACGCGCTCTCGCCGCGGTGGAAGTCTTCGTCGACGCCGGACCTGGCGAAGCCGTTGAATCGCGCCACCGTCGCGGTGAAGTCCGCGACCGGCAGGCCGGCCTTCTGCGCCAGCTCCTCGAGGGTGTCGGCGGAGATGATGACCCCCGACTCCAGCCACTTGCGGGGAATGCGTTGTCCCGGCTGCAATCCCGCGAAGATGTAGCGGTCGCGGTATTGCTGGTCGAACACCAGCCACGCCGGAATGTTCTCGCCCGGCCCGGGGCCCTGGCCGAATTCTCCGCCGTACATGTGGTGGCAGGCCTCGACGTAGGGCATCGACTCGTTCATGAACCGCTTGCCCGACATGTTGACGATGATCGATCCCGGCGAATTGCGCTCGGACAACGCGAACCACGGCGCGCCCACCAGCGGCACGGTCGGGCCCCACCAGGCGTCTTCCATCAGTTCGAGTGCGGCGCCGAGCTTTTCGGCGGCGACGATGCCATCACCGGTGTTGTCCTTGGCGCCGACGGTCCACTCGGTGGTGATCGGCGCGCGCTGATACTTCACCCGCATCTGCTCGTTGTGCTCGAAACCACCGGAGGCGAGGATCACCCCGCGCCGCGCCCGGATCAGCCGCGGCTCCGACGACTCCGACGCGCCGGTGTCGCGAACGTAGACTCCGCGCACGACGCCGTCCTCGACGTACAGGTCGGTGAGCGCGGTGTTGAGCAGCACCGGGACCCCGGCCTGCTGCAACCCGATCCGCAGCGGGCCGATCAACGCCCGGCCCATGCCGACGAGGTTCTTACCGGTCGCCTTCGCCCACATCGTGCGGGCGCCGACCTTCAGGCTGCGCAGCACACCCCGAGGGTGGCGCTTCAGCTGGTTCAGCCGCACGTAATCCTGTTGCATCACAACGACGTTGAGCGGCACCTTGCCGTATGCCGGCTCGAGCCCGGGCATGTCGGCGCCCAGCTTGCGCGCGTCGAACGGCTTCGGCTCGATCGAACGTCCCTCGGCGCGACCGCCCGGCGCCTCCGGGTAGTAGTCGGAGTAGCGCGGAACCCAGCACATCTTCAGCGGGGTGTGCTTCAGCACGAACGAGAGCATCTCGGGTCCGCGCTCGAGGTACGTGTCGATGCGTTCCGGCTCGACGACGTTGCCGACGATGCCGTGCAGGTAGGTCCGGGCCGCCTCCGGGTTGTCCCGGACGCCGTCACGCTTGAGCACCTCGTTGTTGGGAATCCAGACGCCCCCACCCGAGCGGGCGGTCGAGCCGCCGAAGTGCGCAGCCTTCTCGATGACTACTGTGGAAAGGCCCCGGTGAGCGGCGGTAAGCGCAGCTACCATGCCGGCTCCGCCGCTGCCGACCACGACGACGTCGAGCTCCTGTGCTGTCATGTAGAACACGTTATAGAATTGCCCGGGCCGGGCGCTACTGGGCCGGTCACACGAACGAGGGGACTTCTGCAGATGCTCAGTGTTGCGACACGAGACGAGCTTGCTGCCGACCTGGCGCAGGCTGAGCGGAGCCGCTCACCGATCGCTCCGCTGACCGCCGCTCATCCGGAGATCGACGTCGTCGACGCCTATGAGATCCAGCTGATCAACATCCGCCAGCGGGTGGCCGAGGGAGCCCGCGTGTTGGGCCATAAGGTCGGCCTGTCGTCGAAGGCGATCCAGCAGATGATGGGGGTCGACGAGCCGGACTACGGGCATTTGCTCGACGAGATGCAATTGTTCGAAGACACCCCGGTTAAGGCGAGCCGCTACCTGTGGCCCCGGGTCGAGGTGGAGGTCGGCTTCATCCTCAACGCCGACCTGCCGGGAGCCGACTGCACGGAGGACGACGTGCTGGCGGCCACCGAGGCGCTGGTCCCGTCGATCGAGTTGATCGACACCCGGATCACCGACTGGAAGATCGAGTTGTGCGACACCATCGCCGACAACGCGTCGTCGGCGGGCTTCGTGCTGGGCAAGGCGCGCGTCTCCCCGGGCGACGTCGACATCAAAGGGATCGATGCGGTCCTCAGCTGCAACGGCGAGGTCGTCGCCAAGGGCCGCACCGACGCGGTGCTCGGCAACCCCCTCACCGCGGTGGCCTGGCTGGCCCGCAAGGTGGAGGGCTTCGGCGTGCGGTTGCGCAAAGGCGACTTGGTACTTCCGGGCTCGTGTATGCGCGCGATCGACGCGCACGCCGGCGACGATTTTGTGGCCGACTTCACGGGCCTGGGATCTGTTCATTTGTCATTCGAATAGTCTCGGATTAAGTCGTCGGACTTAAATAGCGAGCTTCGCAAAAGGAGCGTCAGATGCCGGCTAAGGCGAGTGTGGCCATTGTCGGGTCGGGAAACATCAGTACTGACCTGCTCTACAAGTTGCTGCGGTCGGAGTGGCTGGAGCCGCGCTGGATGGT